>SVKJ01000004.1 GCA_015068525.1 Oscillospiraceae bacterium
TGTTTGTCATGCAATTTTCAATGTACAGCTGATTATTTTGACTTACTAAAAATTATTTTGAGAATTTTCGTTTTTTTCTCTTGACTTTTAATAGTTAGTCTTAAAACTTATTATTAATTATAAATCAACCTAAATAAAAATCCATAAGTAACATTAGTGAAAATCCGATAAGCAAAGCATAAGTCGCGCCACGCTCCCCGTCATGATGAGTTTCAGGAATCATTTCATCACTGATAACATAAAGCATTGTTCCGCCTGCAAACGCTAAGGCAAAAGGCAAAATTGCATTTGAAATGCTTACTGCAAAAAAGCCAATAAATGTTCCTATAACTTCTACAACCCCTGTAAGAGCTGCAATAATCAATGTACGTTTTTTACTAATACCCGATGCAAGCATTGGGCCTATTATAACCATACCTTCAGGCACATTCTGAAGTGCAATACCTCCTGCAATAGTTAAGGCTTCTGCCATATTCCCTGTTCCAAAACCAACACCTGCAGCAATACCTTCGGGCAGATTATGAATAGCAATAGCAAGAACAAAAAGCATTACTTTATTTATCTTATTATTGTTAGAATGGTTTTCTATATCTGCGCCTGACATCCTATGCAAATGAGGAACCAATTTATCTATAAGATTAAGAACTAATGCTCCAGAGAATATGCCAACAACAGTTACTGCCACTGCAGATTTTCCGCCACCATGTTCCAACGATGGTATTATAAGTCCCATAACAGCGGCACAAAGCATTACGCCTGCCGCAAAAGATAATATTATATCACTGAATTTATGGGAAATATTTTTAAAACTAAAACCTATTATTGCACCGATTAAAGTTGCTCCCCCAACCCCCAGTGCAGTAAGTAACACAATAATCATATTTCAACTCCTAAAAAATGTTTTGCCAAAATACCTACAAAGAAAGATAAAACTGCAACAGATACACTGATTATCGTCATTTCTAAGAATTTTGGTTTAAATTTTTCGTCTTTTACCACAGATATAAAGTATGTAAAACCTGCAATAATTAAAATAACGGTTAAAAGCATACAAAAAAGTGCTAACATAAATTTAGAATTGTCTAAAACCAAGTAAGGTAAAATAAGAAGCACAACCGTTATCAAATATGCTATCCCGGTATATGTGCAGGATTTAAGTGCATCGCCTCTCCCCTCACTTTTTGCAGATAAAAATTCACTCGACGCCATTGAAAAAGTTGCTGAAATACCAATAATAAGCCCTGACAACGCAATAAGACGTGTATTCTGCATAGCAAAGGTAAAGCCTGCAAGAGAGCCTGTTAATTCTACCAGTGCATCATTCATTCCCAGCACCATACTGCCAACATAGTTAAGACTTTCTTCATCTAAGATTTTTAAAAGTGCCTCTTCGTGTTCTTCCTCCTGTTTGCGAATCATTGTACTTTCAGGAACTTCCTTTTCAATAATTTCGTATTCTTTTTGTGCATTCCCTTCTCCATTTTCCATAAGTTTAACAGAAAAGGTAAATCCAAAAATCCTTGCAAGAAAAGTATACAAAAAAACTTTTTTCTTATCAGGTTTTAATTTAGCACCAGTATATTTTTCCCATATTAAATAATGATTTTTTTCTTCGTTTGACAAGCGAAGAAGGGTTTCCTGATTTTCTTTCCCCTTTGCAAATTTTGAGATTTTTTCATATATTGCACTTTCAGTTATTTCATTTTGCTGCATTTTTTTAATAATTGAAATTGCATTTTTTGAAATTTCTTGTACCATAATTATTTCCCCTTATATTAATCCAAAATATAATTTTAATATCACAAATACCCCAAGACCTAAAAACAAGTAACCTGACCATTTCGTAGTTGTATAAAACCAATCTGAAGGCTGTGCATCAGAAATATTTGAAATCATATGTGTATATGACATTTCAAATAAAATATCAGGATGAAACAAAGAAAGGTAAAATGCAATCGGCATAAAAAGAAGAAAAATGAAAAGAAAAAGTCCTACACCCAAATGGCCGATTTCTTTTACTGAAATAACATATAACGGAACGACTATTATAAAATATAAAACTAATAAAGAATAATTTATAATATTTATTATTTTTTCTTTTCTGTCAAGTTTTTTAAAAAATGCTTCACTTGTTTCTGAACTTATTTCATCTTCCAAAGGACTATAACAATTTTCACACACTGTGGCACTGCTCATATTTTCATATTCGCATTTTTTACATTTTTTCATACCTTTTTACCCCTTTTAAAACGTACATCCATATTTGATATATTCTACATTTCATCAGCAAGTGTTTTCCTTTTTTCCCACTTGCCAAAGATAAAATAAACCATACTTGGTATTGCATAACCATAAGGTGCGAGTGCATATCCTAACACATATCCGTAAAATCCCATATTAAAGTATGTACCAAAAAGCCAACTTAAACCTATTCTTAATACCACACCATCAAGAAGTGCCAATACCATTGAAAGTTTTGCATTCCCAATCCCCTGAATAAATGCACCACTGCCTCTCATAACTGCAAAAGCCGGGAACATCCACAGAATACCGCTAATAAATATTTTTGACATTTCATAAACGTAAGAATCATCTGAAAAAACCATAAACAACTGTTTGCCAAAACAAATATATAAAATCATAAAGAATATTGTAAGTATGCCTGAGTAAAGCCATGCATAATACACAACCTTCTTTGCTCTTTTATGGTTTTTTGCACCAATATTCTGACTTATCATAGGCATTGCGGCATATTGAATTCCCTGAGATATCTTATTTACAATATCATCAATTCTGCATCCTACACCGAATGTAGCAGATGCAACAACGCCGACTTTGTTAATCATAGAATTAACAAAAAGCATAGAGAGATTTATAAAACCTGACTGAATTGCCATCGGTGTACCAAGACTTATAATAATTTTAGCATAAGTTCTTTCAATAACAAAACTTTCCTTTTTAAAATCAAATCCAAATTCCTGTTTATGCTTATAAAGATAATAGACAGAAAAAACAAAAGAAACTGCCTGACCAATAATAGTAGCCCATGCTGCTCCTGCCACTCCCCATCCAAGCACACCTGTAAATAAAATATCAAGAATAAGATTTACAACTGATGCGATTACTATAAAAAGAAGAGGCCTTTTTGAATCTCCCATACCTCTTAACACAGAGGAAACCATATTATATCCTGCAGTAAAAACAAGCCCACTTACGCAGATTATAAGATACTGCATCGCCATTTTATATGATTGGGAAGGCACATTCATTAAATTTAGTATTTTTGTTTTAAAACTTAAAATTACTGTTGAAAAAGCAATTGCCATAATCATAAGTATTAAAAAAAGTGTGCCGATTATATTATTTAATTTTTCTTTTTTTCCCGAACCAATTGCCTGAGAAACAAGCACTTGACCTGCATTTGATACACCAAGACATACCATTGTGGCAAAATTTACAATCTGACTGCTTTGGGCAACCGCAGAAAGTCCTGCAGTACCTACGAATTTACCTACAATCATCATATCAATGGTGCTGTATAACACCTGAAGTGCATTTGATGCCATAAAAGGCAGAGTAAATAACAATAGTTGCTTAGGGATTTTTCCTTGTGTAAAATCTTTAGAAACGCTCATTTTTATCTCTTTTCTTATTTATCCTGTTGTGACAATATGGTTTTTCTATATAAATACTTAAACAATAAAGAACCAACATAATCTTTCATCAGATTAAGAAAATCTGCTTGTGTCACGTTTAATTGGGTTCCCAAAAGTTCATAATCTACGCCTGCTTCGTTTATCTTTATCATAAGTTTTTTAAAACCGTTTTTTTCATAAAACTTAAGCCTTTCCAAACGCTCTTTTATGTTATCACAATCTTCTTTTTCGGTATCTTCTATCATAAGTATAACAGTTTTGTTAACAGAATCTTTTTTTATTTTATCAAGAATTTTACTTCCGTAACCTTTACCTCTCATTTCCTCTTTAACTGCAAGGAAAAACACATAAGTTAATTTTCTTGTACTTATAGTATAAATAAGTCCCACAAATTCCTTGTTATCTGAAACTGCATAAAAGGAGTCCCTGCCATTATTTGTCCTTTTAAAAAGTAAAAACAATGGTGCTCTTTCATTTTTTGGAAAAGCAGTTCTGTATAGTTTTTTTATTTCATTTTTGTAATTCTTAGCATCCAAAAATTCCATATTACACCTCAAAGTATTTATGCTTAGCATCTTTTATAGTATTAAAGTATAAAGCACCTACTTACCCAGTGCCTCTTTAGCGAGTTTATCAGCCATCTCATTATATTTAACGCCCGAATGGGCAGGAACTTTTATAAATTCAAGTTCTATTTTTTTTGCCATTTTATCACAGTATTCTTTATACTGTTTAGTTGAGGTTTGATTTGTTTTCCATTCTCCTCTTGCCCATTTTCCTATTCCTTCATAGTCGTGATAAATCTTTATTTTTTTATACCCTTTTTCACAGGCATATTTCATAACAGTCATAGCACCTGAAAGTTCGCCTGCTACATTTCGCATTAAAGCCGCTTCTTCATTTTGCCCCACGCCGTTTAAAGTATCTATAACCTCATTATTAAATATTATAACAGCACCGAATGAATAGTTCATAGTTTCAGTATCAAAACTTCCATCAACATACGCAGTTAAAGTATTGTCATCTTCAAACGAAAGTTGCTCGGAATCTTCACCATACAGGTAATCATTCGCATCCTTTTCATTCTTAAAGCCTTTATATTCGGCACCCGAAAAGCCCGAGATAAGTTCTTTTACTTCATCCCAGTTATAAAATATACCTGTTTTTTTGCCTTTCTTTACTGCATAAACTTTTTTCATAGAAAACCTCAACACAATCCGAATGTTTTTAATATAAATAAACCTAAAAACAAAGTAAACATACTTAGTCCAGTTGTGCAAACAACTATCCCTGATGTAAGTTCACTGTCTGATCCCATTTCCTTTGCCATAATGTAACTGTTTATAGCAGTGGATGAGCCCATAAATATAAGTATAATCAAAAGTTCTGCTCCCCTGTATCCTAAAAGGAATGCAACAGTCAGTCCGAATAATGGAGCAACAACAATTTTAACTAAAGATGCTATAACAGTCGTTTTTAAGTCTTTTAAAAACTTATTAAAATCAAAAGATGCGCCCAGTACAATAAGACCAAGCCCCAATGCAGTATTGCCAATATAACTAATAGTTTTGCTTATTGCAACAGGTATTGGAATAGAAAAAACTGAAAATAAAAGCCCTGATAATGCACCAATAATAAGTGGGTTTGTTACAATATTTTTTAAAATCTTTTTATAATCGCCTTTGCTTTGCGACCAGTACGCCAAGCAAACAACTGCACAAACATTGAAAAGCGGCACACCAAACGCCAGAACAAGTTCTGCTTTTGCAACTCCAACCGAATCAAGAACATTCTTTGCAAGAGGTATTCCAAGAATTGCAAAATTTGAACGGAAAGATGTATGAATAATTGCACCTGCTCTTACCCTGTCTTTAACAAAAATCGGAACAGTTATCCACAAAATAACTATAAAAGCAAAAATCAAACCAAGTGCAGTAACTATAAATTTAAAATCAAATGTATCTTTAAAACTTACCGAAGCAGTATCAGTAAATAAAAGTGCAGGAGTTGCAATAAGAAATACAAATTTTGAAGCACCATTTAAAAATTCATCTTTAAGTATATTTTTATACTTTAAAAAACATCCTAATGCCATTACAAGAAAAATCGGCAGTACACCGTTTAGCGCAAAAAGAAAATTTTCCATAATTCTTACCTTACCTGTCCATTACCGTAAACAATATATTTTACACTTGTAAGTTCCGTAAGCCCCATAGGACCGCGTGCATGAAGTTTCTGAGTACTTATTCCTATTTCTGCTCCGAACCCGAATTCAAATCCGTCAGTAAATCTTGTTGATGCATTAACATACACACAGGCAGAATCAATCTCATTTAAGAACTTTTCTGAATTAAAGTAATTGTTTGTTACAATACATTCAGAATGTCCTGTTGAGTGTTCATTAATATGTTTTATTGCATCTTCTATACTTTCAACAATTATAACTGAAATTATAAGGTCATTATATTCAGTATAAAAATCTTCTATTGACGCTTTTTTTAGTTCAGGACAAATTTTACAAGATTTTTCACAACCTCTTACCTCTACACCATTTTCTTTTAATTTTGCCGATATACGAGGTAAAAACTCTTCTGCTATATCCTTGTGAAGTACAATACCTTCACATGCGTTACAAACAGATGGCCTTTGTGTTTTAGCGTTTATAATAATATCTTCTGCCATTTTAAAATCACAATCAGAGTCAACATAAGTATGGCAATTGCCTGTACCCGTTTCAATAACAGGAACAGTAGCATTTTCCACAACCGTTTTAATAAGTCCTGCGCCACCTCTTGGAATTAAAACATCAAGATATTCATTTAGTTTCATAAATTCGGCTGTAACTTCCCTGTTTGTATTTTCAATAATATTAACCGCGTTTTCAGGAACATCACTTTCTTTAAGTGCTTCCTTTATTACATTAACAAGAGCAATATTTGAATTTATTGCTTCTTTTCCACCTTTTAAAATTGTTGCATTCGAAGTTTTAAGGCATAACAGTGCCGCATCAACAGTAACATTGGGACGTGCTTCATAAATTATACCTACAACTCCCATAGGAACTCTCTTTTTCCCGATTTTAAGACCGTTAGGCCTTTCCCACATAGATATTACTTCACCGACAGGATCTTTTAAGCCCAAAAGATTATTTGCACCCTCAATCATATCGTCTATTCGCTCGCTTGTCAGGGTAAGTCTGTCAATCATTGTATCCTTCATACCATTTATGCGGGCATTTTCAACGTCTTTTTTATTTTCGTTAAGAATGTAATCCTTACATCTTAAAAGTGCAGACATTATATTTTTTATTATTTCATCTTTTTTACTTTTACTTATATTCTTCAAAAAAACTGATGCCTCTTTAGCGGCTTTACCTTTTATTAAAAGTTCTTCTGTCATTTTAAATCTCCTTTAAATATCGTTCCTATTTCAACACCATCTAGTATTTCATATATAATATGAGGATCACTTCCGTTTGCTATTATAACATCGCAACCGTTTTTCGTTGCCATTTTAGCGGCAGATATTTTTGTAATCATACCACCTGTACCTCTTTTGCTTCCGGCACCTGAAGCCATATTTTCTATATTTTCATCTATAACATCAACTGTTTTTATAATTTTAGCATCAGGATATTCTCTTGGGTTTTTATCATATAAACCATCAATATCAGATAAAATAATCAAAGTGTTAGCGTTTATAAGTTTAGATACAATAGCAGACAAAGTATCATTATCGCCAAACTTAATTTCGTCTATTGATATAGAATCGTTTTCGTTAACAATAGGGATTATCCCCTTATCAAGTAAAACATTAAAAGTGTTAATAATATTCTCATTTCTTTCCTTGTTTGTCAAAACATCTTTTGTTAAAAGAATTTGAGCAACAACAGAACCATATTCAGCAAAAAGCCTGTCATAGATACTCATAAGTTCACATTGACCAACTGCGGCAATAGCTTGCTTTTCTTTAACAGACTCCGGACGTTTGGTCATACCCAGTTTAGACATACCAACACCAATAGCCCCTGAAGATACTAAAACAACTTTTTTACCCGAATTCTTTAAATCAGATAATATCCTTGATAATTTATCAAGCCTGTTAAGATTTAATTTACCGGTATCGTATGTAAGAGTACTTGTTCCTACTTTAATTACTACTATTTCAGAATTTATATCTCTTAAACTCATATATATCCCTCAATTCACAAAATACTTTCTATATTATAGTATTTTACATCAAAAAATCAATATTTTCAAGGGTTTAATAAGTTTTTAACAAGTTTTTTTATAAAATTTAAAAATAATGATTGATTATAAAAAACAAATGTGATATAATTTAGTAGTTGTAATTAACATAGTAATACTTGCGCCCGTACCTCAGCTGGATAGAGGACTCGGCTACGAACCGAGGCGCCGGGGGTTCGAATCCCTCCGGGCGCGCCAAAAAGAAAGCCACTCTTTTGAGTGGTTTTCTTTTTGTTTTGTGCTCACGTGAGGGATTCGAAGCCTGAGAGGGCATCGAGCGTTAAGAAAACAGTCCGGAGAACTGTTTTTAGCGATGATGGTGCAAGACGGGTACTGTAAACTTGTTTACGGTCGTTCTTGCAAGGTAAGATGCGAAGCAGCTTTTCCCCTCCGGGCGCGCCAAAAAGAAAGCCACTCTTTTGAGTGGTTTTCTTTTTGTTTTGTACTATTCATTTTTCATTATTCAATATTCATTATTCATTATTCATTAAATTTGACAGGATTTTTTAATGAATAATGAAAACGTAAGTTGCTTCGCTGATGAATAATTAATAATTGAATTTCCTTGAGTTGCTTTTTCATTTCTCCTGACATATTTTCCTTAAATTTTATGAATAATATACAAAGGAGGTTAAAATAAATGAAAATAGCATTTTATGATACAAAACCATACGATAAAGAATCATTTGACAAATATAAAGAAAAATACGGTGTTTCTTTTAAATATTTTGAAACAAAATTAAACGAAGATACTACAGAGTTAGCAAAGGGATTTGACGGTGTTTGCATCTTCGTAAACGATACAGTAAATGCCAATGTGATTGATGCACTTTACAATATGGGAGTTAAACAGGTTTATCTACGATGTTCGGGTTTTAATAATATTGATATGAAATATGCAAAAGATAAACTTCATATTATGAGAGTTCCTGCTTATTCTCCTTATGCAGTTGCAGAACACGCAATTGCTTTGTTATTAACTTTAGTACGAAGAACTCATAAAGGGTACATCCGTTCAAGAGATTTTAATTTCAGTTTGAACGGACTTACAGGTTTCGATTTATATAATAAAACCGTAGGAGTTATAGGAACAGGAAAAATCGGCGAAGTTTTTATTAATATTTGCCGCGGATTTGGAATGAAAGTTCTGGCATTTGATAAGTATCCCAAAAAAGACCTTGAAAATGGCGATACTATACGTTACGTTGACATGAACACTTTGCTTAAATCAAGTGATATTATTTCTCTGCACTGCCCTCTTACCGACGAAACACAATATATAATAAATGAAAAATCTCTTAAGAAAATTAAAAAAGGAGTTATAATTATTAATACATCAAGAGGAGCACTTGTCGATACCGAAGCACTGCTTAATGGAATTAAATCAAGAAAAATCGGCGGAGCGTGTTTAGATGTATATGAAGAAGAATCAGATGTTTTTTTCGAAGATAATTCAGGGCATATTATGGATGACGATATTTTAGCAAGACTTATATCAATGCCGAATGTTATACTGACGTCACATCAGGCATTTTTAACTGAAGAAGCACTCCAAAATATTGCAAAAACTACTTTAGAGAATATAACTGCTTTTTCAAAAACCGGCTCCTGTGCAAACGAGATTTCTTACAAAAAAGGATTAATTTAGCCAATATATCTTTCTTGACTTAAACTAAGATAAATGTTAAAATAGTTGATGTAGTATAATTATAACACTACACTAAAGAATTTTATTTTAGGAGGTATATATTATGGCAAGATTTACTTTACCAAGAGATTTATTCTACGGAAAAGATTCTCTTTCTGAATTAAAGAACTTAGTAGGTAAAAAAGCGATTATTGTTACCGGCGGAAGTTCTATGAGAAAAGGTGGTTTCTTAAAGTTAGTTGAAGACTATCTTAAAGAAGCTAATATGGAAGTTAGTTTATTTGAAGGTGTAGAACCCGATCCATCCGTTGAAACAGTTATGAAAGGTGCTAAAGCAATGACTGACTTTGAGCCTGACTGGATTGTTGCTATCGGTGGTGGCTCTCCTATTGACGCTGCAAAGGCAATGTGGGCATTCTATGAATATCCCGATACATCTTTCGAAACACTTTGCACACCATTTTCATTCCCTAAACTTCGTACAAAAGCAAAATTCTGTGCAATTCCTTCTACATCAGGTACAGCAACAGAAGTTACTGCATTCTCAGTTATTACTGATTATCAAAAAGGAATTAAATATCCTCTTGCAGACTATGAAATAACACCTGACGTTGCTATAGTTGACCCTGCATTAGTTGAAACTTTACCACCTGTTCAGGTTGCATATACAGGTATGGACGCGTTAACTCATGCTATTGAAGCATATGTTTCAACCTTAAATTCTCCATTTACCGATCCTCTTGCAATTAAAGCAATTGAAATGGTATTTGATTATCTTCCAATGTCTTACAAAGGCGATATGGAAGCAAGAGAACAAATGCATTATGCACAGTGCTTAGCTGGTCAGTCATTTACAAATGCACTTTTAGGTATTGTTCATTCAATGGCTCACAAAACAGGTGCTGCATTCTCTACAGGTCATATTCCTCACGGATGTGCAAATGCAATTTATCTGCCTTATGTTATAAAATACAATGCTCACGATAAAGTAGCTTTTGCAAGATATGCAGACATTTCAAGAAGAATAGGCTTATGTCAAGGTTCGGACAAGGCATGTGTGAATGCTTTGATTGAAAAGATTGAAGAATTCAACAGACTTCTTGGTATTCCTAAAACAATCAAAGAATTTGGAGTTAATGAAGACGAATTCTTATCAAAAGTTTCAGAAATTGCTAAAAATGCAGTTGGCGATGCTTGCACAGGTTCAAATCCACGTTCAATTACTCCTGAACAAATGGAAAAACTATATAAATGTACATTCTACGGAACAGAAGTTGATTTTTAATTACCAAAGGCGAAATGCTGCTATGCAGCCATTTCGCCCTCTTTTTTTCATATATTATTGTAGAGAAATTTATTTCTTCACAGCCTTTTTTAGTTCAAAGTAAAATGTTGAACCCTTACCAAGTTCGCTTTCTACTCCATAAAAAGCATTATGATTTATTAAAACATTTTTTACAATAGCAAGGCCAATCCCGCTTCCTGTTTGTTCTCTTGTATTATTTTTAGATGTTTTATAATACATGTCCCATACTCTTTCTTTGTCTTCTTCGCTTATTCCTTCTCCTGTATCACGAACTTCAAAACGAACAGTTTCTTCCTTTTCAAAGAGTTTTACCTCTACAAAATTGTCAGGACCGGTATAATTCACTGCATTTCCTATCAAGTTATACATAACTTGATTTATTCTTACTTCATTCCCAATTGCCATAAGACTATCAGGACAGATAAGATTAAAATTTATTTTTTTACATTCGGAAAACACTTGGAATTTTTCATAAACTCTTCTTAAAGTATCGGCTATATCAAACTCTTTCATTTCAAATTTTTCAATTTTCGCTTCTATTTTTGATAAATCCAAAATATCATTAACAAGTTCAGTAAGCCTGTCCGACTCTTTTATAATAACCCCAAGATGCTCCTCTCTTTTTCCCTTGTTATCCCCCGAAATATCAATTATCATTTCCGCATAAGATTTAATAATTGTAAGGGGAGTTTTTAAATCATGGGAAACATTGGCAATAAGGTCACGTCTTAACATTTCGTTCTTTTTAAGTTCATAAGCCGTATTATTAAGAACATTTGAGAGTTCACTTATTTCTTTATATCCACCGTCATTAAAATGAACATTATAATTCCCTTTTGCAAGTTCCAAAGATGAATTTTTTATTTCTATTACAGGCTTCGAAAGTTTTTTTGCCAAGAAAAAAGACAATAAAAAACTTATAAAAATAATAAGCACTGATACCATCAACAGTTGACTTTTAAGTACATTCACAGTTGCATCAGTAGGTGTAAGAGGTGTCTGAATATAAAGATAAGAATGTAATTTCCCATTAGAATCATATACTTTTGACATATACACAACGTTTTTATCTATCCCTATAAAATTATTAGCAGATATTTCCACTATATGCTTTTTACTTGAATTATTAAGTTTTTCAATATATTTTAATATTTTCTCTCTTTCAATTCTTTCTCTGGGTCTTAGTTCATTTCTTCCCAAATCATTATATTTAAGTTCACCATCCAATGAAACACTTCTTATAATCATTCCATGCCTGAACTCTCCGTGAGGAAGAATATCAGGCACATTGCCTGATGTAAAATTTTGTGCTATTTCATTTCCCAGATTTTCTGCTTCGTTAATTTTCATAGTTTCATAATATGTATTAAAAAGAATTACCTGAAGAAGCCACAGAATCATCAGAATAATTAACGAAAAAGATGTAAAATAAACCCACAGATTAAATTGCAGTCCTCTTTTTTTCAATTTGTCCACCTCAAACTTCAAATTTATACCCTACTCCTCTTAGGGTTACAATAAAATCTCTGTAAACTCCCAAAGAATTTCTCAGCATTTTTATATGAGTATCAACCGTCCTGTCATCTCCGAAATAATCATATCCCCATACTTCAGTAAGAAGTTTTTCTCTCGACAAGGCAATATTTTTGTTTTTTATAAGAAAAAACAAAAGGTCGTATTCTTTAGGTGTAAGTTCTTTTTTTACATTGTCAACAAAAACATTTCTTGCAGGAAAATCAACCTTAAGACCTGAAAGTTCAAAAATTTCATTCTTAATATCTTTATGCCTTTCCCTGCCGATAACAACCTTAAGACGTGCCATTATTTCTTTTGGAGAAAAAGGTTTTACTACATAATCGTCAACACCGACTTCAAATCCATACAGTTTATCATACTCTTCTGCTCTTGCACTTAGCATTATAATCGGAATGTTTTTTACCTTTTTAATTTCCTTACATACGGTATATCCATCAATTTTAGGCATCATTATATCTAAAATTACTGCATCAATATCACTTGATTTTATAATTTCAAGCGCTTCAATACCGTCTTTTGCCTCAAACACTTTGTACCCTTCAAATTCTGCATATTCTCTTATAACTTCTCTTATTTTCTGCTCATCATCACATATTAAAACACTATACATAATAATCACCTTTTTATATAATAACTCTCTTTTGTGATATTTGTGTGAAATTTTCATTATAATTTTACCATTATTTTTAGATTATCACAACAAAAATTCACATTTTATTTATATTTTTGCTATTGTAAAAAATTATAATTAATGTTATAATGATATTTTGAGAAAGGATATGATAAAATGCTTAAAAATATAATAGAAAAAATGATTGGTTCGTATTCTGAAAGAGAAATTAAAAAATTAAAACCTTTATTAAATAAAACTTTACAGTTAGAAGAAGAGTTTTCGCATCTTACTGACGAAGAATTAAAAGCAAAAACTCCTTATTTTAAAGAACTTATATCTTCAGGAAAAAGTTTAGATGATATTTTACCCGAAGCCTTTGCTACAGTAAGAGAGGCATCTTGGAGAGTTCTTGGCCTTAAGCACTATCCTGTTCAGATTTTAGGGGGAATTATTCTCCATCAGGGAAGAATTTCCGAAATGAAAACAGGCGAAGGAAAAACTTTGGTTGCTACCCTTCCCGCTTATCTTAATGCTTTAAGCGGTAAAGGTGTTCATATAGTAACAGTTAATGATTATCTTGCAAAAAGAGACAGTGAATGGATGGGAAAAGTTTATAAGTTTTTAGGACTGACTGTCGGACTTATTATACACGATATTGAACCTGAAAAGAGAAAAGAAAATTATCTTGCCGACATCACTTACGGAACAAATAATGAATTCGGCTTTGACTATTTAAGAGATAATATGGTTATCTTTAAAGACCAGATGGTGCAAAGAGGTCATAACTTTGCCATTGTCGATGAAGTTGACAGTATTTTAATTGACGAAGCAAGAACGCCACTTATTATTTCAGGTGCAGGCGATGAATCGACTGACATTTATGAAAAAGCAGACAAATTTGTAAGAACTTTAAAATACAAAGTTATTGTTGAAACTGATTTAAAACAAGAAGAAGCAGAAGAAGAAACTGCTGACTATATTGTTGACGAAAAGGCAAACAATGCCACACTTACAAGACAAGGTATTGAAAAAGCAGAAAAAGCATTTAACATTGAAAACTTATCCGACCCTGACAATATGACGATTTCGCATCATATAAACCAGGCAATCAAGGCTCATGGTCTTATGAAAAAAGATGTAAACTACGTTGTTAAAGATGGTGAAGTTATCATTGTTGACGAGTTTACAGGACGTCTTATGTTCGGAAGAAGATATTCTGACGGATTGCATCAGGCAATTGAAGCAAAAGAAAGAGTTAAGGTTGAAAGAGAATCAAAAACTCTTGCTACAATCACTTTCCAGAATTATTTCAGACTTTATAAAAAACTTTCGGGTATGACAGGTACTGCTCTTACTGAAGAACTTGAATTTCAGGAAATCTATAAACTTGATGTTGTTGTTGTTCCTACAAATAAAGAAATAGCAAGAAAAGATTTATCAGATTTTGTATATAAAAACGAAACTGCAAAATTTAATGCAGTTGTTAACGAAATAATTAAAAAGAATAAAACAGGACAGCCTGTTTTGGTAGGTACTATTTCTATTGAAAAAAGTGAACTTTTAAGCAAAATGCTTAAAAAATACGGAATTAAACATGAAGTTTTAAATGCTAAATATCACGAAAAAGAAGCGGAAATAATATCTCAGGCAGGTAAACTCAATGCAGTTACCATTGCTACAAATATGGCAGGAAGAGGTACTGATATTAAGTTAGGAGGAAACCCTGAATTTCTTGCAAAGTCCGAAATGGCAAAACTTGGTTACACTCACGAAGAAATATCAGATTCCGAAAGTTTCTTTGAAACAAATGACGAAGATATTTTAAATTTAAGAAAAACATATAAAGAACTTATTGAAAAATACAAAGAACAAACCGACAAAGAAGCCGATGAAGTTATAAAATCAGGCGGTCTTGCCATTATTGGTACTGAAAGGCATGAGTCAAGACGAATTGACAATCAGCTAAGAGGTCGTGCAGGTCGTCAGGGTGACCCTGGAGAAACAAGATTTTTCATATCACTTGAAGACGATATTATGAGGCTTTTCGGTTCGGAAAGAATTATGAGCATGGTAAATGCACTCGGTATGCCTGATGATGAACCGATTGAGCATAATCTTTTAACTTCTGCTATTGAGAATGCACAGAAAAAAGTTGAAGGAAGAAACTTCCAGATAAGAAAACACGTTCTCCAATATGACGATGTTATGAACAAGCAAAGAGAGGTTATATATGGAGAAAGGCAGAAAGTTCTTAATGGAGAAAATATCAGGGACAGTATTATAAAAATGATTCGCGATGCAGTTTCTTATTTTACATCAGTAAACTGTGCTACCGAATTTCCGGATGACTGGAATATGGAACATATTTTAGAATTTTCCAATAAATACTTTGCACCTGAAGGAAAAGAAATAAAATTTACACGTAATGATTATGATTATCTTACCAAAGAACGTATGACAAACATTCTTACCGATTTTGCCTTAGAAAGATATGAAGAAAAAGAAAATGCGTTTGGTGAACACATAAGAGAAGTAGAAAGAATTATTCTTCTTAACGTTGTTGATAAAAAGTGGATGAATCATATTGATGATATGGACCAGTTAAGACGTGGTATCGGGCTTCGTGCATACGGACAGAAAGACCCTGTTATCGAGTATCAGTTAGAAGGTTATAATATGTTTGAAGAAATGGTTACATCAATCAGTTTTGATACTGTAAAATTTCTTCTTAACACAGTTGCTCCCGAAAGTCTTAAAAGAGAACAAACTATAGTTCCTGTCAGTGCTTCACTCGATAACGGAAATGCACCAAAAAAAGTTACAGTAAGAAAAGCAGAAAAGGTAGGAAGAAATGACCCTTGCCCATGCGGTAGCGGTAAAAAATATAAAAAATGTTGCGGATTTGACAGTAAGGATTAAAGGAGTTGATTAAATGTTAGAATACGAAGAACTAAATAAGGAACTTCAAACTCTAAAAGAAGAAATAACAAAGTTAGGTGATTCACTTTAACTTGGCTGATATAAGATGTCAGGTGCAAAAATTGGAGGAAGAAACTGCAAGGCCGGATTTTTGGAACGATTCGGAAACTTCTTCAAAAACACTTCAGAAGATTAAAAATCTTAAAGATAAAGATGAAGCGTTTTCAAACTTAAACGAAATGGCAGATGAGATTGAACTTTTAATTGAATTAGGAAACGAAGAAGAAGAATTATCTTATTTAAAAGATGCCAAAGATTTATTTGAAAAGTTAAAAAAAGATACCAATACTATGAATCTTGAAACTCTTCTTTCAGGCCCTTATGATAAGAATAATGCTATCATTTCTCTTCATGCAGGTGCAGGCGGTACTGAAGCTCAGGACTGGGTCGAAATGCTTTACCGTATGTATTCAAGATGGTGTGAAAGGCGAGGCTTCAAAACGGAAACAATTGACTTTTTAGACGGCGACGAAGCAGGAATTAAAAGTGTTACAATGCTTGTGTCGGGACTTAATGCTTACGGCTATCTTAAAGCGGAAAAAGGGGTTCACAGATTAGTTCGAATTTCCCCTTTTGATGCATCAGGAAGAAGGCACACATCATTTGCGTCATTAGATGTTTTACCCGAACTTGATGACGATGTTACAGTTGATATAAATCCCGATGAAATCAGGGTTGACACTTTCAGGGCATCAGGAGCAGGAGGTCAGCATATAAATAAAACCGACTCTGCAATAAGAATTACCCACTTCCCTACCGGAATTGTTGTTTCCTGCCAGAACGAACGTTCACAACATAAAAACCGTGAAACTGCTATGAAAATGCTAAAAGCAAAACTTTTGGAAATAAAAGAGCAGGAACAAAGAGATAAATTATCGGATATTCAGGGAGAACAGATGGATATCGGTTGGGGCAGTCAGATACGTTCTTATGTTTTTCATCCTTACAATCTTGTTAAAGACCACAGGACAAGTTTTGAAATGGGAAATATAGGCGCAGTCATGGACGGAGAACTTGACGGTTTTATAAACGAGTATCTCAAGAAGACTATAAGCAGAAACGTTAATATCTAAACCCGCCAAAACCTTTAAAATATGGATTTTTCTTCGTTGTCGCTTCCGATATACCTCGTATTATCGAAATCTTTCGCCTTGAAAAATCACAAATTTAAAAGGTTTATGGTCTTAAGAGATTTCTCATCGAATTTTTAAGATTTGGAAAAACTCATACAAAGTAAATATAATAAATAAAGCAGTAGCAAAAAATCCGACAAGAAACGGATTCAGATACTAACGCATCTGCTTAAAGAGAGGTTAATTTATGTTTGATAAACTTGATTTTTTAGAAGACAAATATAACAAATTAAACGAAACCATCGCTGACCCTGCAGTTATTGCCGATCAGGAAAGATGGAGAAAACTTATGAAGGAGCAAAAAGACCTTACTCCTATTGTTGAAAAATACAAACAATATAAAAAAGCAAAAGATACAATCCAAGAATCAAAAGAACTTCTTTCAACGACTTTAGAAAAAGATTTCAAAGAACTTGTTGAAATGGAAATGGAAGAAGCAAAAGAAAATATTGTAGTATATGAAGAAGAATTAAAAATTTTACTGCTTCCAAAAGACCCTAATGATGATAAAAATGTTATAGTTGAAATAAGAGCAGGTGCAGGCGGTGACGAGGCGGCACTGTTTGTAGGTGACCTTTACAGAATGTACTCAATGTATTCTGACCAGAGAAGATGGAAAACAGAAGTACTGTCTGAAAGCCCTACAGGTATAGGCGGATACAAGGAAATTTCGTTTATGGTTTATGGTGAAGGAGCATATTCCCGCTTAAAATATGAAAGCGGTGTTCACAGGGTTCAAAGAGTTCCCGAAACTGAATCAAGCGGAAGAATTCATACATCTACTGTTACTGTTGCAGTTTTACCTGAAGCAGAAGAAGTTGACGTTGATATAAATCCTGACGATATTGAAACTGATACACTTCGTTCATCGGGCGCAGGAGGTCAGCACGTTAACAAAACTGAATCGGCAATAAGACTTACACATAAGCCTACTGGTATTGTTGTTATGTGTCAGGATGAAAGAAGTCAACACAAAAACAGAGATAAAGCGATGAAAATTCTGCTTTCAAGACTTTATGATTTAAAAATGGCTGAAGCACACGAAAAAGTTGCATCTGAGAGAAAAAGTCAGGTTGGTACAGGAGACCGTAGTGAAAGAATAAGAACATATAACTACCCTCAGGGCAGAGTTTCCGACCATAGAATTAAACTTACAATCAATCAACTTGAAAACACTTTAAACGGAAATCTTGATGATTTTATTGATGCACTTATTACTGCAGATCAGGCAGAAAAACTTAAACACTCAGAAGCATAATATAAGGAAAATCAAATGGATACTAAAATAATAAGAGTAAAAAATGAAAACGAACTGGATATTTTAGATGCACCCGCTTCGGCGTTAAAAGACGGCGAAGTTATTGCTATACCTACTGAAACTGTTTACGGATTAGGTGCAAACGCGTATCTTTCTAAATCGGCAGAGAAAATATTTAAAATTAAAGGTAGACCTTCGGATAATCCTTTAATAGTTCATATAGCAGAAATTTCAGACGCCGAAAATGTTGGTTCTGACATTCCTGAAAGTTTTTATACTTTGGCGGAAAAATTTTGGCCGGGCCCTCTTACTATGATAGTTAAGAAAAACGACCGTATCCCGCACTCCGTTACTGCAGGGCTTGATACGGTTGGTATCCGTATGCCTGACAATATATATACAAGATATTTAATAAAACAAGCAGGTTGTCCTGTTGCTGCACCAAGTGCCAATATTTCAGGAACTGTAAGTGCAACCAAAGCAGAGTATGTATATGATGATTTTAAAGATAAAATCCCTTATATTATAGACGGTGGAAACTCAAAAATCGGTTTGGAATCAACAGTTATAAATCTAACCACAACACCACCGATGATTTTAAGACCCGGCAAGGTTACATTAGAAGAAATTAAACAATATATTCCCGATTGTATATATCATCCATCTTTAAAAAAAGATATTTCGGATGTTTCATCTCCTGCATCTCCGGGAATGAAATACAAACATTACAGTCCCTCCTGCCCTGTTGTCCTTGTAAGAGGAGATCTTAAAAAAGCAGAAGACTATATCTTAAATAATATAAAGGAAAACGAGTGTGTATTTTACTTTAAGGAACAGGAAAAGTTATCGTTTTCCCCATACTGTCTTGGAAGCATAAACTCTTTAGAAGAATGTGCAGAAAAAATCTTTGATTATTTAAGAGAAGCAGACAAGTCGGGTTGTAAAAAAATATATATTCCTTCTGTTAAGGAAGAAGGCTTAGGTATAGCCATTATGAACAGACTTAAAAAAACTTGTGCAGGCAATATTGTTGATGTTAAAAATATTTTGTTTATATGCACAGGTAATACTTGTCGAAGCCCGATGGCTGAATTTATTTTAAAAAGTTTTAACATTGAAGGACTTAATGTTAAATCTCGAGGATTATATGTTTGCTGTATGGCAGATATGTCATTTAGTTCTGAAAAGGTTTTAAAGGATAATGATATTTTATTTTCTAATTTTAAATCTTCTCAGGTTTCCGAAACTGATATTAATGAGGCAGACGAAATATATACTATGACAAAAAGCCACAGAGATATTCTTATTAACGCATTTCCCCATTTTGAAAATAAAATAAAAACTTTAAAAGATGATGGCGATATTAAAGACCCTTATATGCAACCTGACTATGTATATCAGGCAGTGTTTGATGACATTAGAGTAGCCGTCGAAAAGAGGTTTTTATAATGGATATTAAAATTACTCCTATGACCGAAGAATTAGTTGAAGATGTACATAAAGTTGAAATATCTGCATTTTCACATCCATGGTCAATTGACTCTTTTTATGAAGAAGTAAAAAATCCTCTTGCAAAATATTTTGTTCTTATAAAAGACGATAAAGCAGTTGGATATGTTGGACTTTGGCATATTCTTGACGAGGGGCATATTACAAACATTGCAATAAAAAGAGAATTTCAGGGTCAAGGTCTTTCAAATTACTTAATAAAAAGAATTATTGAATATAAAAATAAAGAAAATCTTTCATTTCTTACTTTAGAAGTAAGAGAATCAAATATAAAAGCACAAAAACTATACGAAAAATACAACTTTAAAAAAATAGGTGAAAGAAAAAAATATTACAAAAATAATGAAACTGCGTTTCTATACAGTTTGGAAGGATAAGTTATGAGTACAATTATTATGGGAATTGAGTCTTCCTGCGATGAAACTTCGTGCGCTATTGTTAAAGACGGAAGAGAAATTTTATCCAACACTATATATTCCCAGATTGATTTACATAAAGAATACGGCGGAGTTGTTCCTGAACTGGCTTCACGTATGCATATTGAAAAAATTTCTCAGGTTGTGGATATGGCACTAAAAGAAGCTGATGTTTCGCTTTCTCAGATAGATGGTATAAGCGTTACTTACGGTCCCGGACTTGTGGGAGCACTTCTTTGCGGAGTATCTTATGCAAAATCTTTATCTTATGCACTTAAAAAACCTCTTATAAAAGTGCATCATATAAAGGGGCATATTGCAGGCAATTATCTTACCCACAAAGATTTAGAGCCTCCGTTTTTATGCCTTGTTGTATCAGGTGGGCACAGCCATATTATCGAGGTAAAGGATTATAACAGTTATAACATCTTAGCAAAAACAAGAGATGATGCAGCAGGCGAAGCGTTTGACAAGATAGGAAGAGTTCTTAATCTCCCCTATCCTGCAGGCTCGAAGATAGATAAACTAAGTTATGAGGGCGATAAAGACGCTATCTCTTTTCCAAAAGTTACTTTTGATAATTCTTTTGATTTTTCTTTTAGTGGTGTTAAAACAGCAGTTATAAATTACATTCACAGAATATCACAAATAAATCCCGATTTTCAAAAAGAAGATTTTACCAAAGTTATATTAAAAGAAAAACTTAATGGAAATGGTGTTAAGCAATTAAAAGAAGAAATTACAAAAGCAGATATTTTGGCGTCTTTTACAAATGCGATAACGTCTATACTTTGTGAAAACACTCTTAAACTTGCAACTAAGTATGGATACGACAAAATTGTACTTGCAGGCGGAGTTGCCTGTAACACTCATTTAAGAAACAAATTCCTTAAGGAAGGGAAAAAAAATAATATAGACGTTCTTTACCCGTTGCCTGTTTTATGTACTGACAACGCGGCAATGATTGCTTCAATGGGGTATTATTTATATAAAGACGGTCAGGTGGCTGACATAAATTTAAACGCTGTACCTTATATTGACATTGAAAACAGTTAAAAAATTATTTTAATATACATTTAGTAAACGAATAAAAGAAAGGAAGAAAAAAATGCAGGAAATAATAAAGAATGCAACAGACCATTTTGCAAAAGTTTTAGAAGAACAACTTGCAAGAGTGGAAAGAATGAATCAGGATAAAGATTTTGTTGATTTTGAAAAACTTGACACTATCGTTATCGGTATATGCGGAGGTGACGGTATCGGTCCGAGAATCACAGGCGAAGCACAAAGAGTTTTGGAATTCTTATTAAAAGATGAAGTGAAGAGCGGAAAAGTTAAATTTAATGTTATTGACGATTTAACAATAGAAAAAAGAGCTGAACTTAATGTTGCAATACCACCATCAGCACTTTCGGAACTTAAAAAATGCCATGTTATTTTAAAAGGTCCAACAACCACACCTCGTGCAGGCGACCCATGGCCTAACGTTGAAAGTGCCAATGTTGCAATGAGAAAAGAACTGGACTTATTTGCCAATGTCAGACCTGTTAAAGTTAAAGAACAAGGCATTGACTGGACATTTTTCAGAGAAAACACTGAAGGCTCTTATGCTGTTGGCTCAAAAGGTATTCATGTTAACGATGACCTTGCAATCGACTTTTGTGTTACAACAACTGAAGGTACCGAAAGACTTGCGAGAGCGGCTTTTGAGTATGCTAAGAAAAATAACAAAAAAAGAGTTACCATTGTTACAAAAGCAAATGTTATCAAAACTACAGACGGTAAATTCTTAAAACTTTGCTACGAAATGGCAAAAGAATATCCCGGCATTACCGTTGATGACTGGTACATTGATATAATGACTGCCAAACTTGTTGACGAAAAGAGAAGAAATCAGTTTGAAGTTGTTATTCTTCCTAATCTTTACGGGGATATTATTACCGACGAAGCAGCCGAATTTCAAGGTGGTGTTGGTACTGCAGGAAGTGCTAATTTAGGTAAAAAATATTCTATGTTTGAAGCAATACATGGTTCTGCACCAAGAATGGTTAAAGAAGGCAGAGATATTTATGCAGATCCTTGCAGTATGCTAAGAGCAACTGTTATGCTTTTAGAACATATAGGATTTATAGATAAAGCAAAAAAACTTGAAGATGCACTTAATAAATGTATGTTCGAAGAAAAGAAAATATCAATCACAGGAAGAGATAATGGCGCTACCTGCAAAGAATTTGCAGACTATGTTATGGAAACAATTTCAAATATATAAATAGGCACTCGGGAGTCGAACCCCATATGGTTTAAAATTAGAAATTTCGCTTAATACTGCAGAAATTCCTGCGAATATACGAAAGTATTATCCTTGAAATTTCTTTGTCTAAAACAAAATTTCTTAATTTTAAACTCTTCGACCTTAAATGCAGGGAAATTTCTAAGGTTTTCAATGCGAAGGACGAAGTCAGGCTGTCGCCTTACGAGGACGCCAAGTTGAAAAAATTAAAATCTAACAAATTAAAGGCATATGGGATTCAACTCCCGAGTGTCTAAAGGGGATAAGTTTATGAATAAGAAAAAGAAGGTTTCTGAGGCAGTTATAAAAAGGCTTCCGAGATATTACAGATATTTAGGGGACCTTTTAAATGACGGAGTATCAAGAATTTCTTCCAAAGATTTAAGCGAACTGATGGGCATTACAGCGTCGCAAATAAGGCAGGACCTTAACTGTTTCGGTGGTTTCGGTCAGCAGGGATACGGTTATAACGTTCCTTATCTTTATGAGGAAATAGGCGATATTTTAGGTACTGACAGAGAAAATTCGGTTATAATTTTAGGAGCAGGCAATTTGGGAAAAGCAATCGCCAATTATACAAATTTTAAAAGGCGAGGATTTTCTATAAAAGCAATATTTGATAATAATAAAGAAATTATCGGTACAAAAATTAATTCCATTGATGTCGTTGATATTGACACATTGGAAGAATTTTTAAAGAACAATGAAATTGATATTGTTGTATTCGCTCTTCCCGCTGTTGGAATTAAGAATGTGCTTGATATCATTGTTAAATCAAATATTAAAGGCATCTGGAATTTTTCATACCTTGATGTAAAAGTTCCAAAACACATTTCTATGGTAAATGTTCATTTATCTGACAGTTTGATGACACTGTCGTATAAAATAAAAGAAAATCACACAAAATAAAAAAGAGGTATAAACCTCTTTTTTATTTTGCAAAAGGAATGTGTGATATGAAAAAAGAAAAATATAAGGAATACCTTGATATTATATTTGGAAGCACCCTTTTTTCCCTGTCAGTCACCTGGTTTGCTGACCCTGCAGGACTTGTTATAGGCGGTGTATCAGGAATTGGCATTATAATAAAATCATTATCAGACGGACTGATACCCATTTTTATTACAAATTTAGTTCTTAATATTCCCCTGTTTATAATATCAATTAAACAAAGAGGCTTTAAATTTATATATAAATCCTTAATTTCAGTACTCTGGATGAGTTTAGTACTGGAAGGAGCAACTTTTTTTAAAAATCCTTTAGATGTATCAAATGATCTTTTTTTAACCTCACTTATGGCAGGTGTATTTTCAGGTGTAGGATTAGGTCTTGTTCTCCGTGCTACTGCCACATCCGGCGGAACCGATATGTTAGCATCAATAGTTAAATATGTAAAACCGCATCTTGATATATCAAAACTCCTTTTAATAATTGATGCTTTAATCATAATACTTGGAATGTCGGTATTCGGAGTTATACACGGAATTTATGCTGTTTTAGCAGTATATATCTCAACAAAAATTATAAATATATTTTTAGACGGAGCACATTTTAACCGTGCTGCTTTTATACTCTCGGAAAAATACGAGCAAATTTCCAAAGAAATCATAGCCAAACTAGGTCGTGGAAACACAGGAATTAATGTTAAGGGAATGTACACAAAAGAAGATAAAAAAATGATTTTTGTTGTTGTCGAACCTAAAGAAAGTGTTATTCTTCAAAATATAGTAAAAGATATTGATAAAAAAGCGTTTATGGTTATATTCGATGTAAGACGAGCTTTGGGTGAAGGTTTTTATAATTTTGAAGATTTGGATAAAAAAATTTAAAAAGGAGGGATGTATATCCCTTGAAAAAGGGGACGTTTAAAATTCACTTTTAAACATCCCCTTTTTTTATTATAGGTTTACATAGTAATGTTTTTATCTATTCTATAGGTATTTTAAGATATGACTTATCAAGATAAACAGTATTATGAGCAATTTTGGCTGTTGTTTGCTCACTAAAAAGGCCTTTGGTGTTGGTGTGACGAACATAGTTACTTATATCTGCAGAGGCTATATCAACTCTGAGCCTTTCGCCTGCTTTTATCATAAAGGCATGCTCGTCAAAGGTAAAGTCCATCTTAACTTTGTCTCCTATTTTATAGTCAGGGCAGAACTCACTTAAAGAGTGTATATCTTCCCTGAGTCCATAATCTCCCCCATCTTTAGTAATACTGGTTCGTATATAGAACGCTGTATCTTCGCAATCTGATGACACTGTAAGAGAAGCTGTCATATTCCCTTTTACAAGGACATTCTCCTTAAACACATCAGTGTATATACTTATAACATCGTACCTTTGCCCCACA
Source organism: Oscillospiraceae bacterium (assembly GCA_015068525.1). NCBI lineage: Bacteria > Bacillati > Bacillota > Clostridia > Eubacteriales > Oscillospiraceae > Oscillospiraceae bacterium. The sequence continues at coordinate 24,945 of SVKJ01000004.1, forward strand.
GGATTTTCAAAAGCTACACCGCCGAAATTGCTGGAAAGTCCGCCCGGGAATGCGGGAGCATCGTATGGATTATAAGTATATGTAATTTCTTTATCGCCCAAAGGAAAATTCATACTTTTTCCCGATAATTCAAAGTCATCTGTTGCCCACTCATTAAGAAATAAGTTATAGTATGTAACCTTACCGGGTGCAATGGGGGCATCACGCTTACCGCGAACATAGTCAAACCAATCCACATCGTATTACGCACCGAATTTCTCTGCCCTGCTTGCCTTTGGAAAAGGTATAGGACTGGAATACGAATTATCCGGATGGTCATATGCTGATACCACAAATGCACATATACTTTTTGCTTCTTCGGACATTGAATTCCACATATCGAAAACTCCACCCTCAAAAATATCATAGAATGCGGTTTCAATAAGAACAGGAAATTTTACATTTTTAAGTGCATCGCGTTCTACGCAACCGCCAAGATGTGTATTCCAGAAAGGATCATTTTTATCAGGATGCTTTAGCATTTCATCAAATTCTGGCACACTTTCTCTATAAACCGTTTTAGAAAAATCTTTTAAAGGAAGAGTGTCAAAAGTTTTCGGAGTATAGTTTTTAGTTACTCCATTACGCACCTTATACATTTCAGTAACAAACCAGTCACCAAAAAGCCCGATTTTGAAAAACCCGTTTCTATAACAGAAGTTATACCTTTCAGTATCGCGAACTCGGAGCACTGCACCCTTTATATCATCGGCAAATGGTGCTGTGGCATAGTGCACCTCGCAACAATAACTTCCGCCCCAAAGGTAAAGTTCACCATTATAGAAATCCTGATTTCTTACATAGTTATGAAGACTAAGGCCATCTTCCCTTTCGTTAATAAAAGGAATGCATTCTCCGCTGCTTTTTCCCCGTCCTCGACAATGTTGTAATACAACAGCATATCCTCTTTTGAGCCACTTTTCATTTTCTGCCATATAGCTAAGAAGAAGTTTATCATCAGACATAGATACCGTAGAATTCACATAAGGGCTACGCTTTATAACTGTAGGAAATTTACCCTCCCTTGACGGAAGCATAACCGCAGTGTATAACATACACCCACCGCTTTTAATATATTCATTGTAGCCATAATATTTAAGTTCCATAAGTTACTCCAGTTATATTAAGTATGAAAATCTCATGTTTTATTTGTGAATTTAGCCGTCGGAAAGTTACATTTTATATTGTTTTATTTGCTATTTCAACTAAGATATCCTTTAAGAAATCAGTTGCAGGTAAAGCACCTTTGTCCCCTTCTTTTCTTGAACGAACGGCAACTTTTTCTTCTGCTGCTTCTTTATCCCCTATAACTAACATATAAGGAACTTTTTCAAGTTGTGCTTCTCTTATCTTATAGCCGATTTTTTCGTTACGGGTATCAACCTCAACTCTTATACCGGCATTTTTAAACATCTGCCCGATTTTTTTCGCATACTCGTGATGAGCATCTGCAATAGGAAGAATTTTAACCTGTGTCGGTGCAAGCCATGTTGGAAATGCCCCTGCATATTTTTCAATAAGAAGTGCTAACGTTCTTTCATAACATCCGATTGATGTTCTATGAATAATATAAGGGTTTTTCTTTGTGCCGTCAGAATCAACATATTCCATACCAAATTTTTCTGCTAACATCTGGTCAATCTGAATTGTAATTAATGTATCTTCTTTACCATGAACATTCTTAATCTGAATATCAAGTTTAGGACCGTAAAATGCCGCTTCGCCAATTCCTTCTTTATATGGAATTTCAAGGTGATTTAAGATTTTTTCCATTATACCCTGCGCTTCATCCCATTGTTCTTCGGTTCCTATATATTTTTCTCTGTCTTCAGGGTCCCACTTAGAAAATCTGTAAGAAACATCTTCATAAAGTCCAAGTGTTTTAAGCATATATATTGCAAGTTCAAGGCAACCTTTAAATTCATCTTCCAACTGTTCAGGAGTACACATTAAATGACCTTCGGATATGGTAAACTGACGAACTCTTATAAGACCGTGCATTTCGCCTGACGCTTCATTTCTAAAAAGAGTTGAAGTTTCGTTATATCTTAAAGGTAAATCCCTGTAAGAACGTTGCTTGTTAAGATATGCCTGATACTGGAACGGACAAGTCATAGGACGAAGAGCAAAAACTTCCTTATCCTCAGGATCGCCCATAATAAACATTCCGTCCTGATAGTGATCCCAGTGACCTGAAAGTTTATATAAATCACTTTTTGCCATATAAGGTGTTTTGGTAAGCAACCAACCTTTTTCGGCTTCAGTATCTTCCACAAATCTTTGAAGAGTCTGAATTATCTTGGCACCTTTTGGAAGAAGTATAGGAAGTCCCTGACCGATTAAATCAGACGTTGTAAAGAGTTCTAATTCTCTTCCCAATTTATTATGATCTCTTTTCTTTGCTTCTTCAAGCTGAGTCAGATGAGCATTAAGTTCATCTTTTGTAGCAAATGCTGTACCGTAAATTCTTTGAAGCATTTTATTTTTTTCACTGCCTCTCCAGTACGCACCTGTTGAACTTAAAAGTTTGTATGCTTTTACTTTACTTGTGTAAGCAACGTGAGGGCCTGCACAAAGGTCGGTAAACTCGCCTTGCTTATAAAAAGAAATAACAGCATCAGAAGGTAGGTCGTTTATAAGTTCAATTTTATAAGGCTCATCCTTCATAAGCTCTAATGCTTCTTCTCTTGGAAGTTCAAATCTTTCAATCTTTAAATTTTCTTTAACTATTTTTTTCATTTCCGCTTCAATTTGAGAAAGCACATCTTGTGTAAAAGGTATTTCACTGTCAAAATCGTAATAAAATCCGTTATCAACTGCAGGACCTATTGCAAGTTTAACATCAGGAAAGAGTCTTTTAACTGCTTGTGCAAGTACGTGAGACGCACTGTGCCTTAAAATCTGAAGTTCATTCATTTCACTCATTTTATAACATCCTCTCATTTAATAAGTTGTATTAAAAAAACCCCTGAAAAGCCATATAAGACTTTTCAGGGGTGCAAATTAAGCACGGTTCCACCCTGATTGCAGAGTTACTGCCACTTCTTTCCTTTAACGATAAGGTTACGGCAAACATTACTAAAAAATTTCGTTCACATTTGCGGCTCCAAAGGGGTGTTCGCAAATCCGGATTTTAAAAAACTTCCAGCCATGGTTTTTCTCTCTGTAAAAATCTTTGGAATGCTACTGTCTTTATCATTGCCATTAAAACTATTTTAGCACTTTAATTTACATTCGTCAAGTATTTTTTAAATCAGGGAATTTCTTATAAATTAGTTTTGAAACATAAGTTTCATTATATCCGTCGCCTTTTGACATTTTGCTTATTGTTTTAAAAGAAATCACATATAAGAACACAATAAACAAAAGAAACAATACTGTAACAACAGTTGAGCCTATGCTTAAAGAGAAATTATATGTCCCATGAATTAAAACAGGAATAACAAGACTTAAAATTTCACAATTTTTGTCAGGAAATTTTTTTGCGTTTTCAGGTACTAATCCCTCATTTTTTAAGTTATTCATAACATTGTTTGCTTCTTTTAGTATAACAAAACGGGAAAAATAATATCCCATCATAACCGAAAAGAACATATGCCCGGGTACTGATAAAACTGCACGGGTAAGCGCATTTACCCATCCGTGGTTTGTTACGTATAAAACGTTCTCAAGAGCAGCAAATCCCAAAGAAATAAATACTGCATAAATAAGTCCGTCAAAAACGCAGTTAAGATTACCTTTCCTTAGTGCAAAAAATCTTAATACAATCCATTTTAAACCTTCCTCAACTAACGCAACACCTACAAAATAATATAAAAGATTGTAGAAATAGTAAAAATCTACACTATTACAAAAATACGCGTTTGTTTTAAGATGTATTAAACTGAACAAATTATCAATTGCACCTGTAATAGCACGTTCTAAAATAACTGCAGGTCCGCAACATAAAACGCCAAGTAAAAATAACTGTATTAAAAATATTAATGGCTCTTTTTCAACCCTGTCTTTCTTATATACATATACGCAAAGCACTATAGCCGGAAGAAGTGCTGCTATGATAAGAAGTTTACTGTTTAAATCCATTTAACTCCCCTTTAGAAACTAAGTTTCTTACCATCAAGTTCTGATTCTTTATGATTTTTTATGTAATTAGTCCATTTAATATAACCATAAGTTGTGTTTGTTAAATAACCGAATTTAAGAACTAAAAGTACCCATTGTCCCGAAAGAATATTGATTGCAGTTTCTAAAAATGTGCAGATATACCAGGCAATCCACTGTTCTCTGTATCTTAAGAAAATAAATACTCCGTTTGCAATTCCGACTGCAGATGCACAAGCATCAAGATAACATACGATATTTTCTAAAAGTTCGTTTCCGCCGAATAGATCAGTTAAAATATTAAGACCTGAAAGGAAATAACCTACAACTACAGTCCATAAAACTATTCCTGATATTACGATTGCTGCCATAGTACCGCTTAGTTTTCTGACTTTAGTAAGTTCTTCCTGCTGTTTGTCAGGATGTCTGTGCCAGTTGATAAAACTTATAATATCAATTGGAAGCCAGAAGAATAATGTTACTGCCATTGTAGCAAATCTGCTTGCAAGAAGTATTAAAGTAACAATTTCGGTAATTTCAACAAATACCGATACTATAAAATTCCACTTACTTTGTTTTGAAATAAGAAGTTCGCAAAGTATGTTTAAGAAGATATCAGCAAGATACAATGCCATAAAGATTTTACCGTTAATACCGTTCATATCTTCTTCAGGAAATACAAATGCAAATACTACCGATAATATTAAAATTGAAAAGAACCATATCTTTTCATAAAGTGTAAAAAAGTTCCATATATCTTTTAATTTTTGTAAAGTTTTTTTCATAAAAATTTTCTCCTTTTTTTATCAATTGTTTATTAGTTATAAAATTTAAAAAAGAGAAATTTGGGGTGGAGAATTTGTTCCCTGACCGTGTGCTCTTTTTTTACACCTTTTAAGTCCGCCAAACCACGGCACTGTTTTGTAATTAAGTTTTTTTAGTTTCACTTACTCTCCACCTCCTGTTTTTTAATAGATTAATTATAAAATATTTAAAAAAATTTGTCAATCTTTAGCAAATTTTAATTTTAAAAAACAGCCAGATTACACTGACTGTTTTTTAAGCTGACATTTTATTTTATTTCATTGATACTTATTTTATCTGCACCTATTCCCGTTTCGTTAATTACAACATCTCTTATTTTTGCAACATCTGACGGTTCAAGTCCGTCTGTAAGCACTGATATAGTTACTCTTTCATCATTAATAAATGCACTTACGTTTTTAAAACCTTTATTCATAAGAATATTTTCAATATTGCCCTCTTTTTCAATATTCTTTGCAATTTTTAACATCTCGGTCTGGGCAGTTTTTTTAGCCTCATAATCTGCATTTTCATTTTCTGAAACTTCTTTTATAAGTGCTATTGCTTCACTTCGTGCTTTATCCTTATTGGTTTTTGATAAGTTAAAGTAATCCTCTTTTGCATTATCAGGAGCACTCACAAACTGCGCTTCCCCATAATTTTCAACACTATCTTCAATATTCTTTGCAACCGGCTGATTTTCACTTTCCTTATCTATATACACATAATTTATGTACCCTGCCACAACAAGAATAAGTGCCATAGCAACTGTTACTATTTGTTTCTTTTTTACTACCATCATTTTTGTTATCTCCTATCATTTATTACTACTTCAATTTTATGTATTTCAACGCCCAAAGCCTTTGATGTTAAAGAATATATCGTTTCTTTCATTCCTTTTTTGCTACAGTCGGCAACAATTGACACCCCCTTAATTTCAGGACTTATTTCCCTTCTTAAAACAGGAATTTCATTTCCATCAAGGCGCGTTGTAACAATTTTTGTATCACTTCTTACATTGCTCTCATCTATATCTTCGCTTTTGTTTTTATAATATTCTTTAACACCACTGTCAGAATAGCATATCATTACATTTACATTCTTTATTCCCTCAACTGATGTAAGAATATTTTCAAGCCTTTCCTCTTCATATATACCTAAATCTTTTTTTGCATTCTCATCGTTAACCCTATTTTTATTTGAAGTTCCCGAAGGAAGTACAATAAGAATAATTCCTGCTATAAGCAACCCCAAAACAAGTAAATTCTTTTTACTTTTAGTATATTTTAATATATTTTCTTTTATGTTAGAAAAGTCCATTATTTTCTCCTCTTAGTCAATTTATCTAAACACTGATAATATTTGTATCAAGTCCGAAACTTTCAGTAAGTATTCTTAATACTTTGTCTTTTTCTTTCTTATCTTTAAGGTCTATTTTTATTTTAGTTATTGTAAGGTTGTTGTCGCATCTTACATAAACATCTAAAACGCTGATATTATTTTTTAAAAGTTCTTCTTTAATATTTTTTTCATAAATATCTATAAGTTCTTTTTCTGCCTCTGTTACAGTTAAATCAGTTATCATTTCAGCCTTATCAAGAATTGAAGTATCAATATTTACAGGGTCTAACAAAAATATATTTTCTATTATTATAAGAAGAACAAATATTCCAAAAACTACGCTTATATATTTTTTAAAACTGCTCCCTGAAAGAAACATTTCGCAAATAACTGATATAAGACTTATTGCCACAATCATTTTAAACATTTTATCCACCCGTTTAAGTTTTTTAAAAAACCATTTTATCCAAGCATTATGGCACAGGAAACGACAAACAAAAATGCAACGCTTATTACCGATGCTCCGAGCATGCTTATCGTGCCTGCCGTACTGTCAAGAACTTTTGCTATTTTTTCATTAGATACTATACGGCTTACAACCGATAGTATATTAAATATAAAACTAACAATATATATCCTTAAAACCGGTACAAACGCAGTAACTATAACCCCTGCAATCCCTGCTATTCCTGTTGCATTTTTTATTAAAATAAGCGAACTTCCTATAGTTTCAGCACCCTCTGATATGGCTCCACCGACAACTGGAATAAAATTTGCAACAACAAATTTTGTTCCTTTTAAGGCAACCGTATCAAAAGAATGAGTAAGTATATTCTGCGCGGACAAAACTGCTGTAAAAAGCGTTATTAAAAAAATAAGAGTCCATTTTGTAAATTTTAAAATGAGATTTGAAATACTTTTAAACTTCTCTCTTTCAGTTATATTGTCAGTTATATTAAGTGCAAAGGACAGCATTATAAGAGGAAAAATTCCTTTGTTTATTATAATAATAAGTATACGGGTTAAAAACAGTATAGTAGGATGCATTACCGTATAAGAGGTTACTTTTCCCATTGTAAGCATAAGCGAATACAAAACAGGTATCATACTGTTGGACATAACATCAATATTTAAAACAGTTTCGCAAAAAAGAGTTGTAATATCCGAAAACACATATATAATTATCCCCGACACTAAAAAATAACACATTATTTCTGCCATATTTATTACGCCTGAAGATGACAAAGAAAGATTAGATACTACCCCCATAAGTAAAATCGGCACAATAAGAACTAAAAGAATTTTTATATGCTCCCCTGTTTCTTTTAATAAAAGTTCTATGATTTTTTTAAAAATCCCCTTTAGACCAGGAAGTTCACCTTTCTCTATTATATCGTTTTTAAATTCCTTTATATCAAAATTTTCTATGTTTACAAGTTCCAGTTCATTATCTATTATTTTGCTAAGAGAATCGGAAGCGTAAACCGATATATTTAAAAAAATTAAAATAACGGATATCGTAAAAATAATCTTTTTTAGCATTTGTCTTAAGCCCCTTAAAGTATAGAAATTATCATTTCGGAAAGTGAAGTTATAACAGGAAGTGTTATTATAAAAATTATTATTTTTCCTGCAAGTTCAACTTTTTTTGCCATTGCACTTTCATTAGCATCGTAAAAAAGCGCCGCCATATATTCACTTAAATATGCTATTCCTATTATTTTTACTATCGCTTCTATGTAGTCGGGATTAATTTTTGCATCAACTAAAATGGCATTAATATTATCAAATACTGTGGTAAATGAATCAGCCAATAATGCCAAAATTATTACTGATGAAACGATAATAAGAATAATCGAATATTCGGGATGATATTTCTTTAAAAGGGCACTAAGAAGAACTGTTATTATCCCGATAATAATTATCTTAATAAGTATGCTCATAGTGAAAAAACTGTTTTAATTGTATCAAAAAGATTTGCTATAACATCTACCATCATATATAAAACCACAACAAGTCCTGCAAGTGTTGTCATCATTGCCTGATCTTCTCTTCCCGACCTTACAAGAAGTTGATTAAGTACAGCAACGATTATTCCTATTGCGGCAATTTTAAAAATTAAATCTATATCCATTCTTTACTCCTAAACCAAAAAAATTATTACTATTATAAAACTGCACATTATAAGAGAAGATGACGATTTCTGATTTTTTTCCTTATCATTTTTTGCTTCTTTAATTCTTCCCTTTAAAAGTTCACCATAAGATTTTAAACTGTTTATCTGATTTTCATAATCACCTGTTCCAAGACTTTGAAAAAAATCAGATATTATATCGGCATCTTTAGGTAAAATGTTATATTCATAACTTAAAAGCCTTTCTTTTACTCTATCTGTACCTTTCTTTAAAATAAAATCATAAAAATCACTGTTCCACTCTTCTTTTAACTTTAAGATTATTTCATTAACAGGAGTTTTTAAAAACGATATTTCATTTATAAAAAATTCAAAGTCTTTTAAAAATCCTTCAAGCACCTTTATTCTGTTATCATATTTTTTCTTAACATCATAAGAAAAATAAAGTCCGCAAAACAGTATGAAAACAATTCCCATTATCTTAAAATTCATCATTTTCACCATCCGTAAATTTATAAATCTTATAGTCAAAATTTTTATCAAGAACAACTATATTTTTAAATGCACTAAATTCTCTTTTGTTTTTTATTTCAAAAATGCCGTCTCCATGAAGTGTGGCAATTATTTTTACACCTCTTTTAAGTGCATAGGAAATTATATTAAAATCTTCCCTTCCGCCTATCTCATCTGCGATAATAATATCAGAAGATAAACTTCTTACAGCATGTGAAAACCCCTCCTCTTTTGAATAACCCGAAAGCACAAAAGTCCTTTCACCTACATCGTTATAATCTTTACCCATATAGGAAGATGCAATTTCGTCTCTTTCATCAATCAAGGCAATTTTTATATTTTTATTCTTTGAAAGAAGCCTTGTTAAATCTCTTAAGAGAGTAGTTTTGCCGCATTTTGGAGGTGAAATTATAAGCGTATTTTCTATATCCTTATTTTTAAATAGTTTGTTATATACATTTTCATATACACCCTTAAGTTCATTGGCACACCTTATATTTAAACTGCTTATATCCTTAATGTTTATAAGTTTTTTATCTTCATAAACTGCTCTTCCTGCGATACCTATTCTATGACCGTTATCAATGGTAATAAACCCGTTTTTTATATCTTCTATATATGCATATAAAGAATTTTTTGTTGCTTTTTTTAAAATGTAATCAACATCTTCTTTTTTTGCAATATAAATTTCATTGTTATAATAAAGGGTATGCTCCTTACTTTTTATATATATAAATATGGGGCAATTTATTTTTATTCTTATTTCCTCAATTAAACTATCACAAAACGGTTTAAGCGCCTTTATTATACTATCAGGCAAAATATTAAAAATACTTTCCATTCTTTTATCCATCTTAATCACCTTACTAATTTATATTTAACTTTGTCCAATTTTAGAACATAAGTTGATTTTTGAATTATTTAATGCTATAATAAGAAAAAAAGAAAGGACTGTTTTCTTTGAAAAAAACATTAATTTTACTTACAGGGATTTTAGTTGTACTATTTTTAACTTCATGTAATATTAACGAAAATCAAATTATAGAAGATAATCAAATTGAAAATACCTTTGAAAAAGGATATTCAACATACACCGATGGAATATTCGGTTTTAGTGTAACATTTCCGTCAACATGGGCAAGTGAAACTTTTGCTTATAGATACGGCTCAGAAAACGAAAATCCTTCTCCTGATTCGGGAATTAATATATACATTGACGGGAATAAAGAAAATTTTATCTACGTATATGAAACTTACGGAAAACAAACGGATAAGTTTGTTAGAGATAGCGGTTATAAAAAAACGGATATTGATAAAAACATTGTTCTTTATGAAAAAGAAAACGGAGATATTATAGAAGCACAGGCATTTATAAATGAAAATGACCACATATCTGCTAATATCAAAATGGATATTAAAACATATAACTTATACAAATCAGAAATTATCAAGTTGCTAAAAAGTATAAAATGGACGCAAAAGGGACAGACCCCAATGCGTCCATAAAGAGGTAATAAAATGAAGAAAATAGTTTTATTAATATGCATATTTATTTTTGGTATTAATATTATGGCATCAGCCAATGTAAATAATGAACTTAATGAAATAGCATTGTTATTAGAAAAAGGAACAATTAAAAATTATGAATCAATTTTAATTCCGTTAAAAGGAGACCCTGAGGGTTTTAATATTTTAGAAAGTGATGATTTAAGCACAATTTCTTTTGGCGACGGCATTAAAGGTTACAAAGTTGATTTTAAAAAACTAAAAAAGGCATACGATAATGGCGAAAAAAATGTACTTCCCTATTTAGTTGAAGATAACAAATATTATTTTCCGATAATTGTTTCAGGCAGAGAGGTTGCGACAGTAGAAATAGTAAAAGATGACTCAGGTTACAAGGTTTTATGTGTATCAAATGAAAATAATTTAAAGGAAAACATTGATTTTAAAAATGCAAAATATATAAAACAAACAACAATAATAAACGGATTTTTAATTAATGACGGCAAACAGGAAATTTTTATAGATTTAGATAAACCTATAGATGCAAAGTCAACAAACGATAATGTTATTAACGACTTTATAAAAAGAATGGAAAGTTCGCAGGGTGGACTTATCGGCGGAGGCAGTTTCTTTGAAAACAACATTTATACTTTTCTGTTAATACTACTAATTATTACATTAGTATTTGCAGTTTTTTATGGTGTAAAAAAACTTAAGAACAAATAATTTTTAAACAAGAGGGTTATAATGAAGAAATTTGTAGTATATTTTTTAGTATTAATATTATCAGCGGGAATTTCCATATATGGCAACGCATCTTCTACGCCTGTTTCCCGATTAAGATGTATTGAATTTATTATATATCATTCTTCTATTAACATAGAAGAAGCAGATACAACTATACTAAAACAATACACAGATACGAACGAGCTTTCCGCAGAGGATAAAAATATTGTCAGTCTGGCGTTGCAATATAATATAATAAAAGGTTACGAAGATAAAACTTTACGGCTTACACAAAATGTAACAAGAGCAGAATTTGCCTGTATGATATACAGAATAAAAGATTATTATACTTCTCCTGTTGACAGTATTACATACAATGGTAACTATAAAGATTTATCTTACTGGAACGAAAAAGAGGTTAAATACTGTATAGAACATGGGTATTTAATGGGATACGGAGATGTGTTCGGTTCGGAAGATAATATAACAGAGTCACAACTTAAAATTATAGGTGAACGCTTGCAATACGGATTAAATGCAAGGCAAAAGTATTCTTTATATGAAATCTGCGGGACTTCCCCTATATCAATGAATCAGATTTTAAATTCTGCCTATGATAATGAGATATGTCAATTTACACCTATAATTACTGCTAAAGGCGGTGCAGAATATGAGAGACCTTCGTACGATAAAACTTTGGTAGCAGATCAAATGATTATAATGATGGATGCAATAGGAAATCTTGACTATGAAAAACTAAAAGACGAGAGTTACAAAGAGCATCAGATGAATTTTTGCTTTCCTTATTCTATAAGAACCCCAAACCAAATTATATTTAAAGATGACCGAAGTATTACTATAACGGATATTATAGAAGAAGCGCAAAAATTTGGAACAAAGAGAGAAAGTATTCATGTTTTTGCACCCGAAAACTGTTATGAAACAGTTTTTCCTGCAGTGTTCAGTACAAAACAGGCTTGTGGATATGAGTATTTCAGATATGAAAAATGTGACAATCTGCCCGAAGAAATAGAATTAAACAAATGGTATAAAAGAAAGGTAACAACTGTTTATACAGATACTACAGGGAGAACAACAACGCTGTCAGTATGGTACGGCCCTATTGAAACTTATGCTTTATAAAATAATTTTAAAGAGTGATAAAAACTAAATTGGTAGAGGAGGTTTTTGTTATGCATATATCAAAAAATAAAATCCTGATTTGTATTTTAGTTATAATTGCAATAAGTTTATGTCTGATTTGTTTATTTTCGTTAAACAATAAGGAAGACAAATTGACTGATGAGCAAATTTCGCAATTAAGAGAACAATATCCGATATGCGGTATTATTGAACCTCCGAATGTATCTCTTAATCATAATATTTCACTTGAAGATATAATCGAACTTTCTGATTCGTTTGTATATGGCGAAGTAGTGGGAGATTATAAAACATATTTCGTAAATGCTTCAACAGGCAAAACTGAGGTAGATAAAAAAAGGAAAGATAAAGGAATTGAAGATACATTTGAGTTTTACGAATATACTCTTAATGTTATAAACGATACCGAAGGTAAATATCAAAAAGGCGATGTTATTACTATAAGCGATAATATCATTTTTAAAGACTACAATCCAAAATTATCCGATGGAATGAAGGTAGTTGTACCTGTATTTGAAGGTAAAAATGCAAAGCATCCGACAAGAAGAAGTTATTCAGTTATAGGAATGTATTATGTAACAGACGATGGATATACAATTTCAGCATTTTCTGAAAACAAACAAGCAAAGAAGATATATAGCGGTATTAAGGTTGATGAATTATTAAAAAAATTAGAAAAATAGGTAACAGAAGGAAAAATTATGCTTAAAATTAAAATTATAACTTTAGGAAAAATTAAAAATAAAGATCTTAAAAATGCAATTTCAGAGTTTGAAAAAAGGCTTTCAAAGTATGCAAAACTTGAGGTTTTGGAACTTAATGACCTGCCTATTTCGGAAAAGCCGTCTCAGAGTGAAATTGATATATGCTTAGAAAAAGAAGCGATTGAAATCAAGAAGAGATTATCCGACAAGTCATACACCTTTACATTGTGTATCGAGGGTAAAAAAGTGACTTCAGAGGAGCTTTCCAAAATGATTTCAGATATTTCTCAAAACTACTCTGAAATAAATTTTGTTATAGGAAGTTCTTACGGTATTTCTGATAAGATTAAAAAAGAGAGTGATTTTAAACTTTCAATGTCGGATATGACATTTCCGCACAACATAGCAAGGCTAATGCTTACCGAACAAATTTACCGTGCCTTTAAAATTCAAAAGGGCGAATCCTATCATAAATAAATCAACCTTTTTATATAATAATAAGGGTGATTATATGAATACTTTTTTAGATTTACAAAAAAAAGAAGTAATAAATGCGGATGATGGTACGAGGCTTGGATATGTGAGTAATATTGACATAGATTTAACTACAGGAGAAATAAAAGCAATAAGAATCCCATCCTCAACAAAAACATTTAATTTTTTCGGGAAAAATGAAGACTATGTTATTGAATGGGGAAAAATTAAAAAAATTGGCGATGACATAATTTTAATTAAGGAGAACATATGAAAAATATTTTTTTTGATTTAGACGGAACAGTTATAAACTCTATGGAGGGTATATTTAATTCAATTAAATATGTTATTAAGTCCTATAATCTAAAAGAATTAGACGAAAAAACATTGCGAACGTTTATAGGTCCTCCCCTGCATAACTCTTTTTTAAATACATTTAATGTTGATTTTGAAACTGCAGATATTTTTGTTTCAAAATACAGAGAATATTACAGCAAAAAAGGAATTTTTGAATTCTCGCTTTATGACGGAATGAAAGAAATGCTTACATCTTTATCCAAAGATTATAGTTTATTTATAACAACATCCAAACCGACAGATTATGCGAAAATGATACTTGAAAAAGAAGATATATTAAAATATTTTAAATTTGTATCAGGAAGCGAAAAGGACAAGCCTGACAGTTCCAAAATTCAGGTTGTAAACTATGTTACTAAAAAATTTAAACTTAATAAAGAAGACTGCGTTTTAATTGGCGATACTAAATTTGACGGCGAGGGTGCAACTGATGTTGGAATTGACTTTTACGGTGTAAGTTATGGGTTTGGCACAACAGATGAATTATTAAAATATAATCCTGTAAAAATATTTAATGATACAAAAGAAATTACAGATTATTTTAGCCGTCGGAGAGCTATCCGAACCCGCCTCTAACACTTAAAAATCGGCTTTTTCGTTGTTGTCGCTTTCGATATACCTCGTATTATCGAAATCTTCCGCCTAGAAAAATCTCAATTTTTAAGAGTTAGAGGTTCGAAGAATTTTCAAATTAGGAAATTTTTCGATAGAATGAGGCAAAAGGTGCAGGGAATATGCGATATTTCCAAGACTTTTAACGAAATTATATCAAAAATTTACAATTTAAAAACGAGTTCGGATAACTTTCCGACGGCTATGAGGTAACAAAATGGAAATAAATATCGGAGATATTTTAACTTTAAAGAAAAAACATCCTTGCGGGTGTGAAACCTTTGAAGTAAAAAGAGTGGGAATGGATATTGGAATAAAATGCACTAACTGTTCTCACTATACACTGATTGAAAGAAAAAAATTAGAAAAAAACATTAAAAAAATAAATTAGTTTAACACTTTTTATATCTTCCTATATAATAAATATAGGAGGTGCATCATGGATGAACTTGTCTTAATGGCGTTTGTGGCGACTTTGGGAACGTGGTTTGTTACAGCCCTTGGCGCTGCAACCGTTATTTTTTTTAAGGCTCCAAGTACAAAGATACTTAATCTTATGCTTGGGTTTGCATCAGGAGTTATGATTGCGGCAAGTTTCTGGTCTTTACTTTCTCCTGCCATTGCACGCGCAGAGGTTTCCTCTTCCCTTCCTGCCTATATTGTTGTAACTATTGGTTTTTTATTCGGTGCAGTATTTATGTGGATTTCAGATAAAATCGTGTCCCAATCCATAAAAAAAGCAAATTCACTTGATGATAACAGGAATGAAAAAACGGGAAGAATTATTATGCTTATTCTTTCTATAACTCTTCACAACATTCCTGAAGGTCTTGCTGTAGGAGTTGCCTTTGGTGCTTTAAAAAACTCAGGTTACAGTTTAGAAAGTCTTATGGGTGCCATATCAATCGCAATCGGAATAGGTTTGCAAAATTTCCCTGAAGGTGCAGCAGTTTCTCTTCCTTTAAGAAGAGAGGGATATTCAAGAAAAACAAGTTTCTTCTACGGTCAGGCATCAGGAATGGTAGAGCCAATAGCAGGAGTTATAGGTGCTTTACTTGTCGTTTATATAGAAATAATACTTCCTTATGCCCTGTCTTTTGCAGCAGGTGCAATGATTTTAGTAGCTGTTCATGAACTTATTCCAGAATGTCAGAGCAGTAAAGACAAACAGCCATATTTTGCCACTATGGGAATAATTTTAGGATTTGCTACTATGATGCTTTTAGATGTTATGTTAGGTTAAAAAGGGCTGTAAAAAAAGTCTGGACCGCAAAAAGTGAAATATATCAATGTTTTTTAGGAAAAAAGCCTAAAATATATATGAAAAAGGTAAAGATTTTTTTTAAAAAATCTTTGAAATTTATACTTTTTGCTATGAACAAATTTAGCCACTTGACGTACCTTAGTACGCCTTCGGGTAACCCAAAATCAAAGATTTTGGCTAAATTTGTCCATTCCAAACATTTTTTCCTAGCCCTTTTATATTACATTGGGGATATTAGGTTAAAAAAGGCTGTAAAAAAAGTCTGGACCGCAAAAAGTGAAATATATCAATGTTTTTTAGGAAAAAAGCCTAAAATATATATGAAAAAGGTAAAGATTTTTTTTAAAAAATCTTTGAAATTTATACTTTTTGCTATGAACAAATTTAGCCACTCGACGTACCTTAGTACGCCTTCGGGTAACCCAAAATCAAAGATTTTGGCTAAATTTGTCCATTCCAAACATTTTTTCCTAGCCCTTTTAAATTACATTGGGGATGTTAGATTAAAAAAGGCTGTAAAAAAAGATGTTTGAATATTTTCAAACATCTTTTTTTAATAAGTATATTTACATAATTAAATCAGCATAGGAAAGTGAAATTTCCATCATTATTTCCATTCCGTTAGCAAGATTTCCTGAAATGTTAGATACCAACATATCGCCAAACATTTCATTAATGTCAATTGCTTTGCCATAAGTTTCTAAAACTTTGCATTTTACTCTTAATGTAAAACCGCTTCCGTTATTCCAAACAAGTGACGGATACATTACAATTTCAGTATCAATGCCGTAATTCTTTTTAATAAACTCAGGAAGTGTAGAAATCTTATCAATAAACATTGAACTGAATTCTGAAGCAAAACTATATGACTTATATGCTTCTTCTTTTGCTTTCTGAGGTTTGTTATATGCAATGTTTTCAACGCCTTCTATTACACAGTCAAACTCTTTGTAATTTGCAGGGTATGTTGCAATATTTTTATTTAAACTGATATCATATTTAATAAAGTTACCTTTAGAATCTTTTAATGTTGAATAACCTGTTTTAGTACCTGTAATCTCATCAAACTGGATAAGTAAAAGTGCAAGTGTTTTATGAGTTAATTTATCATTAATACCTAATTTACCGTCACAAGTTAAGAATACTCCTTGTTGGAAAGCAAAATTAAGATAATTTCTTTTTGTACCGCTTACTGACTGAGCATCACTATATACTGCATCACTTACATAAGGTACAATCGGAGTATTGGACTTTTCAATAGCCATATAAGATAACATTGCTACAGCGTCTCCCACTGTTGCTTCTTTGTCTGAAAACTCTTTTGTGTCATATTCTTTTCCTAAACATTTGTTTGCAACAATGTTGATGTCTTTTGCATAAGTACCTTCAAAAGTAGATGATGCATTAAATCCAATATAAGAAAGATTTTTTTCTCCGCTTATAATTCTTATAACTGCACGTGCAAGTTCGCCGTTGGTAATTGTTTTATTTTCTTGATACTGTACATCGGTATCAAAAATATCGAAACTGTCAAAAACTGCTTTTAGTACATCGTTAGATACTGTATCTTTAAAGTTTGCCTGTGCTTTATTAAAGTCGGTTTCTCTTGTTCTTATAATAAGCGCTGCCGCTTCAACACGGGATATAGAATCGTCAAGTCTTAAATTAAGACCGTCATCCCCTATCATAATTTTGTAATTATATGCCCAGTAAACAGCACTTTTATTATAATTTGAACTTGTTAAAGCACTTGGTGCGTATAAACCTTCTTTAGAACCAAATCTTTTCCATAAAAGTGTAACTGCTTCGCCTCTTGTAATCGCTTTATCAGGATAGAAATTACCATCCGCTGAATCAAAACCTGAAGTCATAATATATTCATAACCCCAGTGAGATGCATCAACATCATAAAAAGCAGTTTCTCTTGAAACTTCGCCTTTACCCATCATTTTAACAAATTCTGCACGGGTAACAGTATTGTCAGGTCTGAAACTTCCGTCGGTATAACCTTTAACAGTACCATCGTTAACAAGTTTTTCGACATTTTGGTATCCCCAGTGAGATGCGTCAATGTCAGTAAAAGTAATATTCGCCAGTGCTACTGTACCAAACATCATAAATGCCAGTACAAAAGAAATTATTCTTTTCATATTATAGCCTCCTTAAAAATTTATATATATGTATACATATATATTTTATTTTAAATTGGCTATAATGTCAATAAGAATTGTTTCTTTTTCTTCAATATTTTTTACCAATTTGAACTGATTTCTTGCACGGTCAAGGTTATGGTTTGGTCTGTGAATTTTAAAATAAGTATCTCCGTTTAAATAATCAGTTAAAAATCTTATTCCACATTCATAAGTCATAAGTTTTGCAGAGAATGGTAAAAGTTCAATTTCTCTTTCAGTAAGAGAATTTTTTGTTTCCGAAAGAAATCCTTTTGCAAACTCTTCAAATATTTTTTCATCAAACCATACTTTAGAAAGATCTGTTTCATCTTCTGCACCTGTTGACGCACCCATACGCAGAGTATCGCCAAAGTCGTATAACATACTACCCGGCATAACTGTGTCAAGGTCGATAACTGCCACAGCTTCTCCTGTTTTATCATCAAATAATATATTGTTTATTTTTGTATCATTATGAGTAACACGAACAGGAATGCTTCCGTCTTCAATACCTTTTACTACAACATCAGAAAAACTTGCGCAGGAAAGTGCAAATTCAATTTCTTCTTTAACCGATTCAGCTCTGCCCGCTTTATCTTCTTTTATTGCTTCTTTTAATGCTTCAACTCTTTTTACGGTATTATGAAAATCTTTAATAGTTTCATGAAGAGTATGTGCAGGATAATCACTTAACATATTCTGAAATCTTCCAAAACCCTTACCTGCATTGTATATGTCTTCTATTGTTTTATCGTTTTCAACAGTTTTTGTGTTTTCAATAAATTTATATACACGAAAACATCCGTCTTCTGTTTTTAAGAAATTTTCTCCGTTATCAGTTTTTACAACAGTTAAAGTTTCTCTGTCAGGATCTCCGCCTTCTTTGATAATTTTTTCTCTTAAATGAGCAGTAACATTTTCAATATTTTCCATAAGTTCGTATGGGTTTTTAAAAATATTTGTGTTGATTCTCTGAATAATAAATCGTGCAGGATTTACTACATAGGTATCATTGATATGACCATTACCATATGGTTCAATTTCCTTTTCTGTTTTGAATTGTTGTAAAATGTAATTTAAATCCATATTTTTTTCACCTCATAATATTTACTTTTTAATTTTTATATGATATATTATATACGGTCAGAAATCAAATTTAAATACACAAAAAGTTCAAAAATATTTGATTTTAGTTCAAAAAGGTGAGAAAAATGGAATGGAAACCTATTAAAATTGTTAAACAAGTTAATATTGATGCTCTTTATTCTCTCTTCATTGAGAAAAAACCAGAGGGGTTTGATTTTTCAGGGGAAACTCATAATTTTTGGGAATGCAGATATATTATATCAGGGACTGCTTTAGTATCTGCAGATGAAAAAATTTATGAACTTTCTAAAGGAGATATTATATTCCATAAACCTATGGAAATGCACAAATTATCCGTAAATGGAAAAAAGGGTGCGCACATTTTAATCTTCTCTTTTAATCTTAAAGGTAAATATGCAGATTATTTTAATGACAAAGTATTTCACTTAACAGAAGAACAACAGGATATTATAGAGTTATTTTTGGAATTTATTAAGTCAAATGAAGATGATTTAATTATGAATTATAAAAAGGAAGAACAGTTCTTATATGCAAAGAAAGATAATCCGTTGTATTTACAACAAGTGGTTACTCACCTTGAACACTTACTTTTATCTTTGGCAGATAGTCCTAATATTTCAAAGGTGTCAACCAGTAAAGATGCACTTATATTTAAAGATGTAATAAAATATATGAATGATAATGTTTTTAATCATCCAACTGTATCAGATATTGCGAAAAGTTGTTATTTAAGCCAATCGGGTTTAAAAAGACTGTTTGAAAAGTATGCAGGAATAAGTATCCATAAATACTTTCTGAAATTAAAATTCAAGGTTGCTACCAAAATGTTAAAAGACGGAATGAGCGTGAGTGAAGTATCCGAAAAACTTAATTTCAGTTCACAAAGTTATTTTTCTGTTTCATATAAGAGAGAAATGGGAATAAGCCCGTCAGAAATTTGATTATAATTTTAAAAACCACCAAAATGGGGACTGTCCCCATTTTGGTGGTTTTATATACTATTTAAGGAAATCTTTACCTTTTTTATCAGTCATTACTATCATCTTCATACTATCACTGATAACAGCATCTGGATTTGCAAAGACTACATCGTTTATATTTTTAAAAGCTATTATGTTTATATTATGCTTTTTCCTCAAATCAAGTTCTCTTAATGTTTTACCTATCCATTCAGATTTTATACCTATTTCCAGAATTGAAATATTATCAGTTATATCAGCAATATCTATAAATCCTGAACTAAGGAGATTTTTTGCAAGTCGAGTTCCTGATTCGGTTTCGGGCAAAATAACTTCATCTGCTCCGATTTTTTTTAAAATCTTACATTGTGATTCGTCGGAGCATTTTACAATAACTTTGCCTTTGCAAACTTCTTTACATAGCATTGTTGCCATAACACTCGCCTCAAAACTTTTTGCCATTGAAATAACAACGACATCTATATCCGATATTCCAAGTTGCTCTATCACTCCGGGCTCTGTTATATCCGCACATTTACAAATGGGAATTTCTCCTACCAGTTCATCCACAATTTTTCTATCCCTATCAACTGCCAGAACCTCAGCTCCATTATTCAATAACTCTTTTACAACTGCTCTTCCATATCTTCCAAGTCCAAAAACTGCATAATTTTTACTCATATAAAAACTCCTTATCCAACACTTATTTCTTCAACGGGATTTTCAATAAGATTTTCTTTTCCCCTATTTACACTAAAAGCAAAAGCGAGAGAAATAGGCCCTACTCTTCCAAGATACATAGTTAATGTAATAATAATTTTACCTACTGTATTCAGAGTACTCGTATAATTTCTGCTCAAACCAACTGTTGCTGCGGCACTTATAGTTTCATATAATATATCAATAAATTCGCCGCCATTAAAAATTATAAGTAATAAAGTTGAACCTATAACAGTAAGCAGCGAAACTGCGAAGATGGATACTGAACGTTTTATAATTTCTGTTGAAACCTGCCTGTTAAACACATCTACTGTTCTTTTGTTTTTTATAACCGCCGCCGTACTTACAAGCAAAACAAAAACAGTAACCGTCTTTACTCCACCGGCTGTTCCTGACGGTGAACCACCAATAAACATAAGAAGCATTGATATAAATGCAGATGCATCTGTAATACATTCTTGTGCTATTGATGCGAATCCTGCCGTTCTTAATGTAACAGACTGAAACAGGGATACCATAATTTTTTCCCCAAATGTATATCCGCCCAAAGTATATGGATTGTTATATTCAAAAATTAAAATCAAAACCGTTCCTATAATTATCAAAAAAGCCGTAACTGACAGTGCAATTTTACTGTGAAGAGATAAAAATTTTACACATTTACGTTTTTTTCCTCCCAGCACTTTAGCCAAATCAAATAAAACAACAAACCCGATACCACCTGAAATAATAAGCGTAACAGTTGTTATATTTATTATCGGATTAAGGGCATATTCACACAAACTGTTTTCTGAAATTATATCTATACCAGCATTACAAAAAGCAGATACAGAAGTAAAAACTGACACCCATATTCCTTTTAAACCTAATTCGGGAACAAAAACTATCATATATAATAATGCACCTGCAAGTTCTATTACAAAGGTCAGCAATATTACTTTTTTTACGAAATTTAATATTCCTCCTATAGAAGTCATATTAAAGGAATCACTGATTAAAATTTTATCATTTATATTAATTTTACATTGCAAAATCATCATCGCGCCTGCAATAACTGTTATAACTCCCAAGCCACCCATCTGAATAAGAAAAAGTATAACAATCTGACCAAAAATGCTCCATGTTGTTATAGTCGGCAAGGTTACAAGACCTGTTACACAAGTAGCCGATGTTGCAATAAAAAGTGCATCAACATAGGGCACACTCTTTTCACTTGCCGAACTTATAGGCAGGCTTAAAAGAATACTTCCAATCATAATTACAAATAAAAAAGCAAACATAATCATATGTATTGATGAAAATTTTCTTGTAATCTTTTGCAATTTATCACACCTTTCGACATTATTTGACATTCTTACTATGATTTTGTCAAGTTAGGGACAAAGAACTCTTTAAAATATAGAAATATATCGAGAATTCCAAAGAATTCATATCGATGCATTGCTAATTCAATACAATATCTACTCTATTTAAAATCTCACCGTTAAAGAATGCATTCATATTTTTTATCATTATATCAAAACATCTTTCTCTTGCTTCTTTTGCCCCCCAAGCCATATGAGGAGTCAGGCACACATTGTCATAATCTTTTATCTCAACATAGGGACTATTTTTTGAGAGTGGTTCTTTGGAATACACGTCACATCCAAGACCAGCAATTTTACCTTCTTTCAGTGCAAGGCATATCGCCTCCTCGTCAACAACTGCCCCTCTTGCAGTATTTATAAATATAGCATTTTTCTTTAACAGTTTTATTTTTTCTTTGCTTATAAGATTTTTTGTTTCCTCCGTCAAAGGAATATGAACTGATATTATATCACTTTCGCTTAACAATGTATCTAAATCGACACACTTTACGCCTTCTTCTTTTTTTCTTTTATAACAAATTATATTGCAACCTAAAGCTTTTGCAATCTCTCCAACTCTTTTACCGATTGCCCCGTATCCTATAATCCCCCATGTTTTAGAATAAAGTTCATTATATACAGGGGTAAGAATATTGGCAGAAGAAGAATCTATATATGTCCCGTCTTTCACATAACGGGTATATTCGCTTATATGATTGCATAAATAAAGCGCCATTGCAACTGTAATTTGTGAAACACTATAAACCGAATAACCAGGAACATTACATACTGCAATACCTCTTTTTTTACAATAATCAATATCTATGTTATCGTATCCTGTTGCCGCTTCGCAAATCAATTTTAAATTTTTTGCATCTTTAAGATTTTCTTCGTTAAGTTTAAGTTTATTTACAAATATTACATCAGCATCTTTTATTCTTTCTTCAACACAATCAGGGGTGGTTGTATCATAAGAAACAACTTCTCCAATTTTATATAAATAAGAAATATCAAGATCTTCCCCTAATGTTAATCTGTCTAAAATAATAATTTTCATATTTTAACCCGTAACCTTTATTTTATTTGCACCTATATACTGTGAATTAATCCAGTACATAGCAGTTTCAAGGTCAATTTCATGACCGCCGTCAAAGATATCCAAAAACACACGACAATCAGGATATCTTTTTATTATCTCGTTATATAATTCAACACTTTGAGTCATTGGAACAGTATTGTCAAATTTACCGTGAAAAATTTTAAGGTTTGCTTTCGCTATCGTATCAATATAGGAAAAAGGCGACCTTTCCTCCATCACTTTAGCGTCATTACCACAACAAGCAAGAACATGTTCACGGTAATATCCGTTCTGAGTTGTCCATTTCTCAAGATTGGTTATAGGCACATATGCTCCTATCGCTTTAAAATACTCAGGGCAGAAACCTGCCATAAGAAGTGCCATATGACCACCACCACTAAGACCTAATAAAAAAATATTATCCTTATCGATATTTTCGTTTTCAACTAAATAGTCAATTGCATCTTTAATATCCTGTTTGGCTGACATTGAGCCACAGGCTTTAGTACAAACAGGATTACTTTTTAAATTACTGCCGCGAAATTCAGGAAGCAAAAGATTAAAGTCATATTTTTCTGCAATCGGCACCATATTTTCAATCTGATTAAAACGATCGTTACTCCAGGTATGAAGTCCGACAAGTAAGGGGCGTTTATCCTTTGATTCTGATTTATAAAAAAGTGAAGGTTGCATTGACCCATCTATTGTAGACCTTACTAAAATTTCTGTTTGTTTCATTTTAAATTCCTCATTTTTTATTTATTATAAATTTCCATAGTCATACCGCTTTTCCCACCTTTAATACCTTCCAAAACAAAAATTTTAGCAGGCGAAGAAAAATCGGTTATAAACATAATTCTTTTCGGTTCTATCTTATTTAATTTAAATTCATAAAAAACATCTGATAAGCGGTCAATACGGTTTACCATAGTAAGTTTCCCGCCAAATTTCAGGGCGTATTCTGCTGCTTTTACACATTCTTTAAGTGTAACCAGCACTTCGTGCCTTGCACAAGTTTTAAAACTATTGTCATTTTTAAACCCTGAATCAATCACTTTATACGGAGGATTTATTGTGACATTATCAAAAGAATATGCTTCAATATATTCTTTGTAATCTTTTACATCCTTATTTATAATTTCAATTTTTCCCTCTAAAGAGTTAAGTTTTACAGACCTATTTGCCATATCACAAATATGCGAAAAATATTCTACACCCACAATTTTTTTCGGATTTTTAAGACCGCATAAAAGTATCGGAATTATACCACTTCCCGTACATAAATCCAAGACTTTACCGCCATTTTTAATATTCGCAAATTTTGAAAGTGCAACTGCATCAGTACCGTATTTAAACTCTTCGTTATTCTGAATAATTTTAAGATTATTTATATTAAGGTTATCTATAACCTCGTTTTCCTTTAGCAACATAAGCCCCTCTCTATAAGCAAATGCGTTAATATCCAAACTCGCCAAAACCTTTAAAATTCGACTTTTTTGTCGTTGCCGTTTCCGATATATTTCGTATATTCGCAGGAATTTCTGCAGGATTAAGCGAAATTTCTAATTTTAAACCATAAGGTATTCAACTCCCGAGTGCCTATGAAAAAAAGCCTGCTCTAAGGCAGGCATTTTTTAAATTACTCTTGAACAGGCGCTCCTACAGGACAAACTCCTGCACATGCTCCACATTCGATACATTCGTCAGCGTTGATAACGTATTTATCATCACCTGCTGAAATAGCACTTACTGGGCATTCACCTTCACAAGCACCACACATAATGCATTCATCTGAAATAATATATGCCATTGGTCCGCACCTCCTTAAATTTATAATACATCTACCGTAAACTTTTCCATTTACGCCTAAATTATAACACATATTTCAAAAGATATCAACTATTTTTTTAATCTTCTAATTTTTTAAGTTCTTTATATGTTTCTTCATCAAGTGTCGTGTCCGCATTCTTTAAAATTTTAATCTCAGATACATTAAACTGCTGAACTGCATTTGTACTTGATACAACGGCTCTTAAAGTTCCTTTTAATATATTTACATCTAAAACGGTTGCTTCGCCCTGAGGAGTTTTAATTAAAGATTTTGGTCTTGGAGTAATTTTCCAGAGTTCTTCATAATTTTCCTGTTCAAAATTAAGGCAACACATAAGACGTCCGCACCCACCTGAATTTTTAGTAGAGTTAAGACTTAAATTCTGGTCCTTTGCCATTTTTATAGACACCGGCTGAAAATCTCCTAAGAAGCTTGAACAACAAAACGGCCTACCACATACACCGATACCTTTAATAATTTTGGCTTCGTCACGCACACCGATTTGTCTTAATTCAATTCTTGTTTTAAAAACTGCCGCTAAATCTTTAACAAGTTCACGAAAATCTACTCTTCCTTCGGCAGTAAAATAAAACAAAATCTTTCCTCTGTCAAAAGTATATTCAGCATCCAGTAAAGTCATATTAAGTTTATGTTTACTTGCTTTTTCTTTGCAGATTTCTATGGCTTCTTTTGCCTTTATCTGATTTTCCTGCAAGGTTTTCATATCTTTTTCGTTTGCTATTCTTACAACAGGTTTTAGAGGATGTAAAATATTTTTATCATCTACCTCTCTGTTTGCAATAACAACTTCGCCAAGTTCAACACCTCTTGATGTTTCTACAATGGCATATTGCCCTTTTTCAATTTTTAGATTATTCGGAGAAAAGTAATATGTTTTACAATTCTTTTTAAATCTTATTCCTACTATTTCAGTCATGAATTTCCTCCCTGATATTTAAAATAGAATTTAACACTGCCAGTTTATAATTTGCATTTTTAGTAAGTTGTTCATTTAAATCAGCCAATATTTTTTGGATATTGAATACATTTGATATACTCAGTTTTCTGACAAGAAATTCAAGTTTATCCTTTATATCAATATTGACAACTGCATTCTCATTTGATGCTTTTATATATGCTATATCCATAACAAATAAAGACATAAGTTTAATAATATCGTTTTTTAAATCCTTATTTTTCATAAATATATCAAAAATAGGATTGATAGCTGTTTTATTACTGTTATTTATAAGTTCATAAAAAGCATTAAGAACATTATCCCTGAATTTTAGACTCTCATTATCTGAAATAAGTTCTATCATTTTAGAAATACTTCCACCGGAAATATTTGCATAAATGTTTTTATTATCTATGTTATTATAATATTTATCAAGATAGATTTCAAGTTCTTTTGGATTTAAATTTGCGAATTTATAAATTACTGCTCTTGATTTTATAGTGGTTAATATTTTAGAAAGCCCGTTTGTAATCAGAATTATGGTTATATAAGAAGGCGGTTCTTCAAATATTTTAAGCATTGCATTTTGCGCTTCCACCGTCATTTTCTCTGCGTTTTCAAGTATGTATATTTTTCTTCCGTTATAAAAAGGTTTAAGATAAACCTCTTTTTTAAACTGACGGATAGATTCTACTGATATAGAGGCTTTTTGCTTTCCGTCTTCTCCTATCGTTAAGTCTAAAACTTTTAAATCAGGATGGACTTCGCCTTTAGTAAGACGGCAGGTATTACAAACTCCACATAAATCAGAAGAAAAATCTTCACACAAAATTCCTGCCGCAAAGATTTTGGCACACTTTAACTTACCTATCCCCTCTTCACCATCAAAGATGTAGGCATGGCTTATTTTTTTTGATTTAATTGTATCAATTAAGCCTGATTTTACAAAATCGTGACCGATTATTTCTTTAAAATTCATAGTTATCTATATTCCCTTGTAATATTAGAATTTGCAAGAAGAGGATTTATATTTAAAGTTACCTTGTCAAGAGGCTTAACATTTCCGCCTGTTACATCTGCAACAGTATTATACATACCTACTCTTCCTACAATTTTATAATTTGTTCCATTAATATTAACATAGTTTTTCTTTCCGAACGACTTTACATTATTATATACTGCACGAAGTACATCTCTTATTCTAAATGTATCCTGACTTTTTTCAGTCATAAAACCATCTTTATACCCTACAGGAATAATGGCAATATCGGTTATCCCTTTTGTTTTATATGTATTGCCGTATCCGATATTTGAATCTGCTTTTAATGTTTTTACTGATAAAACTTCGCTTTCTAAGTACGCAATTTTTCTTAAATTAAGAGTGTTTGCAACAGGAATTCTTCCAAGAATGGCAGAACCTAATCTTACTGCATCAAGACGAGTATTTTCAAATTTCAACGCAGCCGAAGAATTTGCAATATGTTTTATTTGGAATTTAAAATCAAATGTTTCAAGATATGATATAAGGGATAAAAAGTTTTCAAATTGTTTTTTTGTTATTTTATATTTCTTTTCAAACGCACAAGAAAAGTGAGAATATATCCCCATATAATTTAAATTTTTAAGTCTTAATGCTTTAACTATTTCCTCTTTGTTATGATATGAAAAACCAAATCTTCCAAAGCCTGTATCAATTTTTATGTGAACATCTACGGTCTTTTTTAAATCTTCGCATACAGAAGAATAAAGTTCGCCATTTTCATATGAATCTAATGTTAATGTAATATTATTTTTTATAAGTTCCCTTACTTCTTCCTCTTTGGAAGATGGAGTAAGAAGAAGTATTGTTTCAGAAAGAAAACCTTCTTTTCTTAATTTCAGTGCTTCATTAACTTCGGAAACGGCGAAAAAATCTATTTTGCAATCTCTTAATAAGTTTGCCATATTAACAAGCCCAAGGCCGTATCCGTCACCTTTTAACACTGCAATTATTTTAGTTTTCATTTCCTTTTTTAAAACGGATATATTATATCTTATATCATCTTTTGATACTATGATTTTCTTATTTACCATTTTTATTTCCTCTTATGACATATAGTTTTCTTCTAAGTTCCCTGAATGTCTTTTCTGCAAAATTAAACATAAAATTAAGTGGTTTATTAAATACAAGTTCAAGTTCCCCAACGAAAGTTACATAAGTTCCCCGAAATTGCTTTTTGAAATTATATATACTTTTTCCACGTGTGCCGCCGTTTTTGTTCTTTTCACTTTCTTTATCTTTTGCTTCAACTCCTCTGAAATCATAAATGTCACACTTATTATCTATTGCCCATTTCATCATTTCCCATTGAAGTTTTTCACTCGGATACTTATTTCTGAATTCATTGCCCGAAGCACCATAAAGATACCACACTTTATTTCCGTAGTATATTGCCAAAACTCCTGCTATGGCTTGTCCTTTATCAGTTGATGGTATAATTTCTTCGCCCGTTTCTTTGGCTTTTTTTATTCTCTCAAACTCTTCATGGTTATAGTATGCCATATAAAGTCTTAGAAAGTCCGGTGCAAGTACATCATACATTTTTTCAAAATATTCAAGATTTCTTACAACGAACTCGTCACGCTGACCTGTTAAGTCCATAAGATGACTGAATTTTTTCAAATCTTCCCTGTTGCCGATTTCTAATGTAACACCGTTGTTTTTATTGATTTTATTACGTGTATCAGACTTAAACATCATTCTTACAGTGTCATAGTCTTTATCTTTTATATCCTGTCTGAAAACGTGTTTCGGTTGAATGGCTTCAAATTTCTTTGACTTGTCATTTGATTTAAAGCCAAGATCTTTCATTATTTTTAAGAATTCCTCAGATTCTTTTTTTGTTTTTTCATTTATTATATTATTTTCTTCTTCGCCCTCTTCAAGTTCTGCAGATGGGGATATTACATCAGGATCAATTTTTAAAACGAGGCTCTTATATTTTTTTGCAAGTTCTTTTGTTCCTTCTATAAGTTCACATATTGTTTCCCTGTCACATATATCGCAAACAGGGCCTCTCGGTGCATACATAATTGTATAATTAAGAACAGGCAGTTTTCTTATAAGAAGATTTAAAGTTCCTTTTATATTATCGTTTTCATCAAGTGATATAACTGCTTCATTTATCCAGTTATCTTTAATTTTACCCCAAAGTGTCGATTGCATAAAATGCCCTTTTTTATTACTAAAAACGAACTCATCAAATTTTTTATGTGTTTCTTTGGTTAAATAAGTTATCATAGTTAAACTCCTATATTGATTTCATAAGTATTTTCATCCCAATTTACTGTAAATCCAAGATTTTCAGAAAATGCACGAAGTGGTATATATGTTCTGTCATCTATAATCTTAGGAGATACATCAATTGTACTTTCAACACCATTAACAGTTATGATATTTCTTCCCTCTGTCATAGAAATTACTTTATCATCTTTTTTAACAGTTGCAGTACTAGTACTATCATCCCATAAAACCTCTGCTCCCAGTTTTTCAAAAACTGCTCTTAACGGAACTAATGTTCTTTGGTTTTCAATAAATGGATATGCATCGTAAAACTGTACTTTTTCTTGGTTTAAATATATTTTTGGATGAACAAGAGGATTTACTGCTATTTTAAATTTCATACTGTCAAAATCTCTCATTGCAAAAAATCCGTTATGCGAAAAGTCATAGTCAATCTGACCGTTTAATTTCATTAACTGTTTTCCGTTATAGTCAAAAAGAAAATTCTCTGTTTCGCTTCTTGCATAAATGATACCTTCGCCTAAATCAAGAACTGATTGATATATCGGTTCAATAACTGTATTCCCATTCATATCAAGACAACCAATAAGAGCATAGGCATCAATTTCAGGATGTGGTACTCTAAGATACATAAAATTTTTATCGTCATTAGAAATAGTATACAAAGACGCTCCCTCAGGTGCCTGATAAATAAGTTCGTTATTTAAATTATATATGCCGTTGTTATAAACAAAACGGTTATTATATAACTCTATCCCGTAGCACCATGTCCAAGGAATAACAGTGTTTTTATTTTTATCAACTACTGAACATCTTCCATATTCGGAATTTAAGAAGATGTAATCGGCTACAGGAGCAAATCCGTCATTATCGCATTTAAAAATATTACCGTCTTTATCAATTAAAACAGAATCTCCTACACCGTTTCCTGCAGACGCATAACCTCTGTCCTTTTGGAAATATGATGCTATCCAGTAAGAATCAGGAGGTAGAATTTCTTCTCCTGTTTCTTTTATAAATCCGTATTTCCCGTTAGTATATGTTCCGTAATCGCTTAAAATCCCATCTGCGCATATCATTGCAATTCCCTGATGGAAACCGTAAGCGTACTCATATTTATGCGGAATAACTGTTGTACCGTAGGAATTGATATACCCAAACTTTTTATTGATGCTTACAGGAATTAAATCAGAAGACCCATCTCCTGCACTTGGAAAACCTGTTAAGTGGCTAAGATAGCCAATCTGTGTTATATGGCTTTTTTCATGGGTATCGGAAAAAGCATCATAAATAAACTCTGTTACCTGCTCCCCTTTATTGTTAATAAAACCGATATAACCATTATCGCCTAAAACTGCAACAAGACCGTTAGGTGTTATTCTTTTTTGATTTTCGGTAAAAGGAGTAACTATCTGGCAATATTTATTTATAACAGCAGACCCTTTTTCGTTATATACAAGTCCGATATCTTTCCCAATATCTATAATTGAATAAACTTGGTCACTTGCCCATTCAAGTTCCATTGAAAAAACAGGTAAAGATAAAAACAATGTCAATGCACATATTAATAAAACAAAACGTTTCATTTTTTTCCTCCAACAACAAAATAATATCATTTTCTTGCTAACTAAATTGTCTATCATTATATTAGTAACTATGTCTAACAAATAACTCATTTCTTTTTATAAAGATTTAAAATCTAAAACAAATGTATATTTTTTATATCCGATGCCAACGCCACTCATTATAAAAAATCAAATCACCTAAACTCAAATAATTTTCTTGCTACCACTTTAATAACATCCACATTAACAGCATTTCCAAATTGTTTGTAGGCTTGATGAAGATCGGAATCTGGTATGAATGAATTTGGAAAACTTTGAAGTCTTGCAACTTCTCTAACAGTTAACCTTCGTTTATAACGTCCAATAATTGGAATTTGAACTATAGCTACAAGAGCTGGAAACGTACAATCAGTTTTTACTCTAATGCCTGACGGTCGGAACTGTATTACTCCATCCCACAAAGAGTTAATTTTATCTCCAGCTTGCCATTCCAATTTTTTTTGAGTGGGAGTAAATAATTCTAAATTATTGTATTTTTGTAACCATTTATCTATAAATCTTTTATTATTATCATAAAGTTTTTTGTTTTTTCTAATAAACTCCTTCTTCCAAATCGGGAAGTTTTCCTCTTCGTCCTTATCCCTAAAATATTCTGCCCATATAGGAAATCCTATAATATTTTCGGAAATTCCATTATAAAACTCATTCCAAGCATTCAATACATATTCTTCTTTTTCGTTAATGTAATACTTTTTGTCTACTCTTTGCTTTTCAAGTATACTATAAATTGAGTTGTCCTCTTTTGATTTCAAATTATCGAATGTAATTACTAAATCTTTATTAGAATTTTTTGGATCGTAAACCCCAAGAATAACTACTCTCTCTCTCAATTGTGGAACACCTAATTGATGGGGACTTATAATTATTGGACGTGGTGTTAATCTATACCCAAGATCGTTTAAACTTCTATAAATTGTATTCCATGTATTACCATTATCATGCGATACTAGATTTCTAACATTTTCAAGTATTATATACTTGGTTTTATGATACTTAAGTATTCGTTCAATTTCAAAAAACAATGTCCCTCTAGTATCGCTCATTCCTTTCTGAAACCCAGCTTTGGAAAATGTTTGGCAAGGGAACCCCGCGCAAAGTACATCGTGCTTGGGAATATCCGTTGCATCAACTTGCCTTATATCATAATCTGCATTTATGCCATAATTTTTGTAATAGGTTTTTATACAATGAGGATCTATTTCAGAAGCAAATACACATCTCCCACCAAGTTGTTCCATTGCTTGATGAAAGCCCCCAATCCCCGAAAATAAGTCAATAAATTTAAATTCTTTCATTCAATCACCCCAAACAATTATCCAATAAATATTAGTAACTTTTTATTTCAAAAATTTATTTGATGGATTAAAAAGTTACTGATATTCTGCTTTTTTATAGATATTTTCGGTGCACGAGGACTACCATCACTGTTATGTCCCTGTTTAAAAACATCTAAATATTGACTATTAAATCTATTAATTTCCAATATTAAATACGAAGTTAATTCCACTGAATTTTTCATTTTGCTAGCATAACTCATCAGATTTGATTTCTTAAGCAAAGTATTCCAGAACATTGTAACTTCATACTCATGGTTCTTATCTTTTTCGGTGTCATGGTTACATACTATATAATAAACACTGGAATCACTTATAATAGACATAATGGTATCCCAGTCATTTCCTTGAATTCCAGGAGAATCATTGCTATGTGCTTTTAGATCACCATAGTTTCCGGTTTGTGGAAAAAATAAATCTAAATCAATTTCTCCTTTCTTTTTATTTTGTGTATATTGAATAATATCTTCAACATGATATTTTTTTATATACTTAGCAAGATTATACTCCAAGTAAAACCCTGGCCATTCAGGTTGTAAAGCGTTATTAAAATGCTCTGCAACCATTTCTTTGTAAGAATTAACACCATGCCAAGATTTTGATAATTTTGCAAAAAAATCATCAAGTACCGCAATAAAATCTAATCTAAGATCAATACCGGTATCAAATTTACTTTGTAAGAATTTCTCAACATTCTCAGTATTGACAACCGTGATTATATTTTTATTTATATCTTTTTTTTGAAAAATGCCAAATAATAGACCATTTTTTAAATCAATTGTATAAACATGAGCAGAGGAATTATGTGCTTTTCTACTTGCATATTTTTCAACATCAAAATCAACGAAAAGTATTGTTTGTTTATATTTATAAACTCCTATCAATAATGTATGTATCCCCTGTTTTTTGTTTTTTACATATACTTCCTTAAAATTATCGCCTATTTGAATTCGTTTTTTAAAGTAAGGATGAGGAGTTCCTAAATAACTTACATTTTTGAAATATATACAATAATGTTCTTTATCATATTCACCATATAAACAACCATCTTTAAGTTCTACTTTCGGAAAATATTTTTTTAATATATGCACTAATTCTTTAGAAGATAATATTTCACCATAATCTTCTACTACTTCATATTTCTCATTTACTTGTTCAACTTTAATATTACTATAATACATCTTCTTTCTCCATTATCAACCTAATTTGTTTGGCAATTCTTTGTATAACAGTTACACAAACTGAATTTCCAACTTGTTTATATGCCTCCTGTAATGTGGTTCCTTTTGGAAAAGTAAAATCATTTGGAAAACACTGAAATTCGAGACATTCCCTTACAGTTAATTTTCGATATCCATATTCGTCTATAATAATGGGAACTCTATCAGTTCTAGTACCCATTGAAGCAGTCAGTGTTGGGCATGATTGGTTTTTAGCTATATGAATACCGGAATCATGAACTCTATATATAGAATCTATACGTTTGACTTTACTAGTCATATAATTCCATATTTTATCTTCTGAATTATAATAATAAACATCTTTCTGCCGAACATTTCTTTTAATAATATCAAAAATACTGATTTTTAATTCTACAGGTTCCGGAAAAGCAAACTTTTCACACAAGTAATCATTTTTGAAAGCAACTACATAAGTACGGTTTCTTGTTTGTGGAGTATTTCCATACTCATTGGATGGCATATTTTTATATTTTACAACATAACCTAATTCCGACAGCGCATTATACATAATAATAAAGGTTTGACCATTATCATGATCAATAAGATTCGCTACGTTTTCCAAAAAAATTATTTTAGGCATCACACATTTTGCCACATCAATTATTTGAAAAAACAAATTTCCTCTCTTATCCTGGAATCCTTTGTGTGGTCCTGCCACCGAGAAGGGTTGACAAGGAAACCCCGCTGTGAGGACATCGAAATAAGGTATCGTTTTCTTATCTATACAGCAAATATCACCTTCCACTAAATACGAATTACCAAAATAATTCCGATATGTTCTACAAGCAGAAGAATCTTTTTCATTTGCCCACACGATATCAAATCCTGCCTGTTTGAACCCAAGACAAATACCACCAATTCCAGCAAACATACTACCAACTGTAATTTTACTCTTAATCATATATTTCTCCTGCAAAATTATACTATAATAAATCTTGTTTATACTTGTGTCAAAACTTAAATGAAAAATGACAGTTAAATTTTGAACTTAAAGCCTACTCTAAACAATTCTATCTTCGATAAAATCATTATTCCACCAGTAAAAACGTTTGATGGCAAAGAGATTTTTACGCAGTCATCAATGACTCATAAGCAAAAAACATTTTACTTATTGTAGAATACAACTAGAAATGAAACTCCACCGAGATTATTATAACACAAAAAAACTAAGCAGTCAATTTTTACTTAATATTATTTACTCTGCTCTTCCTCCTTCAATGTGTATAAAATATGCCTTATAATAGTTATAGGTTGAAAGCGGACGGTTATAAGCATTAAAGCTGTGTGTTGTAACCAAAATCTGAGGCTCTGTTTTAGTTATCATTAAAGAGTGATATATTCTTCCCTCCTCATTTTCAAACTGAACGATATCTCCCAAATTTACATTATAAGAATCAGTAAGTGTTCCATAAGGACCAACTGATTCATTATTTAGTAAAAAACGATTAAGATACTGCGCCGCTGTCCAGGAAGGACTTCGGTCAGAAGATGTTATATAGTACCAGCCGTAATCCTTAGTATAATTCATAATACCAATTCCAGCATAAATACACTGGGACACAAAATTAGTGCAGTCCCCTCCAATATCAGAAAAATCATAATACTTTGGATTTCTTTCATAAGCCCACTTTTTAGCATAGGAAACTGCCAGACGCCTGTCATAAATTATTTCACGCATACATTTATTCCCCCTTACTTTATTTTATGCATTTAAAGATAAATGGGAGTAATACTTGAAAATATATTATCCATTTGCTAAAATAATATTGGTGATATTATGAGTAAGTATTATTTTATTATAAATGTTATTTCTTATCTATTTATGTTTATTTTATTTTTCTTTTCGGTAAGTTATAAAAAAGTTATATTTATGGTAAACTTTACAAACGAAAGTTTATCAGCAAATCTTTTAATTAAAAATTTCAGGAATTTTCTTTTTAATGTAACAGCATTCTTTTTTTCTTTGAGTCTTATTTTTAATAATTTTTTATATTTCGGATTAATGAATTTTTTATATTTTTTAATAATAATATTTAAATATTTTACCTGCTGCAACGAAATGAAAAAAATAGTTTTTTCAAATTCAGACTTAACAAAAAGCAGTGACCGTTTCTTATATTTAGATTATTTTAGTTTAAGTTTAAGTTTCTTTCTTACACTATATAATTTTTACATTATTTTTGACAAAAGATTAAGCGAAGATATTTTATTTTTAAAAACTTTATATATTATTCCATTAACACTATTTTACTTAAATCTTTTTGTTCTTTTTACAATAAAACTTATAAATTCAGGTTCAGATTTTAATGTAAAAGAAGTCAAAAAACATATTATAAATCTGCTGATAATTATAAGTTATACTGTAAGTTTTTCTTTCATAATTTACTCTCAGTACGCTGTAAAGTCAGTTGACTTCACAGCGTTAGTAAATTGCTTTATGGCAACTGTTTTGTCTTTAATTTATATTATAATGTACTTAAGATACATAAAAGAAATAAATAAAAAGTTTGAATTTAATGTTTTAAGAGAAAAAGTAACAAACGGAAAGGTTATTGAAATTAATTTAACCGGTACAAAACTTTTTATAAACTTTAAAAATAAAAAATCCTATCTCTTACTGACAGGATTTATATTATTTATTTTAAGTTATATCTGGCTTGTGTATTTACTTACTATATAGTTACTTGCTTTTCTTTCTTCCTTATCGTCAAGTTCTTTTAAAACAATATCTTCATTATATTTTTTTATAAGAGCTCTTTTGATAATTTCATCACATAATTTTGGATTTTTAGGAAGAAGAGGTCCGTCTAAGAAAGATGCAAAAGTATTTTTATAAATTACTCCTTCCTTTTTATCCTGCCCGTTATTTCCATTTCCAAAAACAACTTCTCCAAGAGGATTAAGGTTTCCTATGTCCATTCTTCCGTTATGGTTTTCAAAACCTGTTACTATACCAAAAGGAGTATTTATTACAACATTTGAAACAAATCTTTTTTCATCCCATAACGATTTTACTTCAAGGACACCAAGCCCTTCCTGCTTTTCTCCCTTTATATGAAATTCTTTTGAAATAAGTTCAAACCCTGAACAAACGGCAAGTAAAACTCCGTGACTTTCAACATACTCTTTAAGTTTATCTTTTATAGGATAAAGTTTATCTTTTGCGGTTAGAATTTCTCTATCTCCACCTCCGCCAATATAAACAATATCAAATATCGAAAAATCAATTTCGTCATCTATATAAATATCAGTTATATTTACGTCTATATCTCTCCATAAAAGCCTTTTTTCAATCGCTTTTATATTGCCGATATCGCCAAACATATTAAGAAGTTCAGGATAGATAACACCTACTTTAAGTTCCATTATTCGTTCCCCTCCATATTTCTTAATATCTTCTCTGCATCGAAAATCACTGTGTAATTTACTAAAAGATATAAAACCTCGCCATCTTTTTTAAGATTATCTTCCACTGCTTCTTTTAAGTTTTCATATACAGTACATTCTTTATTAAAAGAAGAATATTTCATTCTTACATTAAGTTCGTCACACCTTAATCCGCATAGGGTAACGGAATTTACAGTTTCATCTGAAAGACTGTCAAAGTCAACATCCCAGATCCACGAAATATCCATTCCGTCCGACTCACAGTCATTAAGTGCTATAATTATATCCTTTTTTCTTCTGTCTGAAAGCACTGTTGCAAACGCCTGATTAAATCCTGCAGGATTTTTTGCTAAATTTAAAATAGCAGGCTTTTTCAAATTAAACTGTTCCATCCTCGCGACCTGAGGCTTGTAGTCTGATAAAATTTCATTTATATTATCTAAATCAATACCTAATGTTTTGACCGTTAAAAGTGATGCTAAAATATTATATACATTATAAAAGCCTCTGTAGTTAACTTTTATATTAATTTCATCGTTACATTCAAATGAAAGCCCGTCAGATAAATCAACTTTTTTAGCATAAAAGTCAAGTTCAGGACGTTTAAGCAAACATTTTTCGCAATTAAAATCTCCAAGTTTGGAATAGTGAGAATAGTTATATTTAAGTTTTTCATTACATCTTGGGCAAAAATGCACTTCCTGAGTTTCGTTGGTTATAACATCTTCCAAAACACCAAATGATAAAAATTCTCCATATTCTTCACCCATTTTAACTAAAATAGGATCATCGCCATTTACTAAAAGGCGCGTACCTTTAGCAATATCGAGTGCTTTTTTTAAGTATCCTGCCGTAAGTTCCACCTCTCCGTATCTGTCAAGCTGGTCTCTGAAAAGATTTGTTATAACCATAACATCAGGAGTAAGGTGTTCAAAAATTTTTACTGAAAATGCTTCGTCCATTTCCAAAGTTGCAAAGTCGCAATCTAAGTTTCCGAATATATC
Organism: Oscillospiraceae bacterium; assembly: GCA_015068525.1. Classification (NCBI taxonomy): domain Bacteria; kingdom Bacillati; phylum Bacillota; class Clostridia; order Eubacteriales; family Oscillospiraceae; species Oscillospiraceae bacterium. The sequence continues at coordinate 62,725 of SVKJ01000004.1, forward strand.
GCATTTTTCTATAAACGCAGTAACAACTCCTGAGAGCATATTTGCACCGATATTGTTGCAAACCACTTTGTAACCTTTTTTAGTTAAAATTTTATCAATCAGATTATTGGTAGTAGTCTTCCCGTTTGTTCCGCAAACTGCTACAATACCGCATTTAACTTTTTTTGATAGAATTTTAAGCACATTGGGGCATACTTTAAGAGCATATACACCCGGTGTTGCCGAGCCTTTTTTACCCATAATTTTACCCACTGATATAAGAATTTTACAAACCCAGATTGATAATATAAATCTTATTTTTTTCATAAGTTTACTCTGCCCTTTTATCTCTTAACATTAAATTTTTCATTGATGAATTAACATCATATCCTAAGTATAATACACCATACGCTTCTTCTACTATCGGCATATCCACATCATATTTTTTGGAAAGTTCATAGGCACTTTTTGTTGCAAGTATACCTTCAACTACCATACCTACTTCTTCTTTTGCTTCTTCGGGAGTTTTTCCCTGACCGATTAAAATACCTGCACGTCGGTTTCTTGAGTGCATACTAAGGCAGGTTACTATCAAATCTCCCATTCCTGTAAGTCCACTGAAAGTTTCAATTTTTCCGCCCATTTTTGTTCCAAGTCTTATTATTTCTGACATACCTCGTGTCATAAGTGCGGCTTTTGTGTTATCTCCAAGCTCTAAACCATCTGCAATACCCACACATAGAGATATAACATTTTTAAGCGCACCACCAAGCTGAACGCCTATAACATCATCTGATGTATAAACTCTCAAATAGTCACACATAAAAGTATCCTGGATTTCTAAAGCAACATTTATATCCTTTGATGCAGCAACCAAAGTGGTACACATTTTCTTACCCACTTCCTCTGCATGAGATGGACCGCTTAAAACACACACTTGTTTTTTAGGCATAAGGATTTCTTCTATAACGGAAGATATACACTTAAGTGTCCCCTCTTCCATTCCCTTTGCAATACTTACAATAGTCTGATTTTTATAGAATGGTTTTATTTTTTCAATCGTACTTCTTACAGCAAAAGAAGGGCAGGCAACAACAATGATATCCATTCCTTCGACTGCTTTATTTATATCATTTGTAAATTCAACACTTTCAGGTAGAATAACACCAGGTAGAAACTTTATATGTTCCCTGTAGTTTAAAAACATATCATATTCTTCTTTTAAATATGACCATAATGTAACTTTATGCCCGTTATTTGCAAGAACGTCAGTTATAGCTGTTCCCCAACTTCCAGAACCTATTACTCCTATTTTTTTCAACTTGTCCACTCCTTATTTCAAACCTGTTGTTACGCTTTTTTCCCAAGTTTGTTTTCTTTACCTTGTATAAGCCTTTTAATGTTATCTTTATGCTTTATTATTACAACACTTGTAAGGAAAATTACAGGTATAATTTTTAAATAGTCAAAAGGTGCTAAAAAGCATATTATAACAGAATTAAAAACACAGCCAAGCATTGAACCTAAAGATACATATTTAGTTAATGCCATTATAATCAATGCAACAAGCAGTGCCAAAAGTCCGCCTCGCCAGTCAATCATAAACGAAAGTGCCAATGATGACAGTACACCTTTTCCACCTTTAAAACTAAAAAACAAAGGGAAAATATGCCCGAAAACTGCTGTAGTACCTGCTATAACTGCCGATAGTTCTCCTATGCCAAATATATTTCCGATAGGATATGCTATTAAATAAGAAAATATCCCTTTTAGCATATCGCCAATGGTAACAAGCGCTGCTGCTTTTTTCCCAAAAGTTCTTAAAACGTTAGTCGCACCTGCACTTTTAGAACCTGCTTCTCTTACATCTTTTTTATAGAAAAGTTTACCGACAATAACACCAAAACTTAAGCTTCCGAGTAAATATCCTATTATCGCACTTAATAATATAACTATATATTTCATATGCTGTCTCCCTTACTTATTTGGATTATCTGAATTTCTTTCTCTAATAAAGAATTTTATCGGAGTTCCCTCAAAACCGAATATAGCACGAATCTGGTTTTCGATATATCTTTCATAGGAAAAATGCATAAGCCTAACATCGTTAACAAATATAACAAATGTCGGAGGCTTAATACCTGTCTGAGTTCCGTAATAGATTTTAAGGCGCCTTCCCTTATCACTTGGAGGTTGAACTTTAGCAGTTGCTTCTGCTAAAATATCGTTTAGCATACCTGTTTTAATTCTCATACATTGTTGTTCGTTAACAAAGTTAATAAGTTCAAATAAATTAGAAACTCTTAAGCCTGTTTTAGCAGAAATAAAAACACTTGGTGCGTATGTCATAAAAATCAAATCCCTTTGCAAGTCTTTTCTGTATTCCTGCATTGTTCTTCCGTCTTTATCTACAATATCCCATTTATTAACAACAATAATAATTGCCTTTCCCTGCTCGTGAGCATAGCCTGCGATTTTAGTATCCTGTTCAGTAACACCGCTTGTTCCGTCAATCACAAGAAGACAAACATCGGCACGGTCAACTGCCTGATAAGACCTTATAACACTGTACTTTTCAATATTATCATTTATCTTGCTTTTTTTTCTTACACCTGCAGTATCAATAAAGGTATATTCTTTTTCGCCGATTGTAACTTTTGTATCAATTGCATCTCTTGTTGTACCTGCAATATCGCTTACAATAAGCCTTTCTTCCCCTAAAATCCTGTTAATTAAAGAAGATTTTCCTGCATTAGGTTTTCCTATGACAGCAACCTTAATGCTTTCATCTTCATCTTCGTTTTCATTTTTCTCAGGAAAATATGAAACGACCTCGTCAAGTAAATCACCGACACCTAATCCGTGAATAGAAGAAACCGAAACAGGATCTCCCAGTCCCAAATTGTAAAATTCATAATGAAGGTACTGATTTTTGGATATAGTATCTGCCTTATTACAAGCAAGAACAATCGGTTTTCCTGATTTTTGAAGCATCGCTGCAACATCAGCGTCGTTTGCAGTAAGCCCATCTCTTAAATCGGTAAGCAGAATAATAACATCTGCCATTTCAATTGCCAGATCTGCCTGAATTTTCATTTTCATTAATATATCATCTTTGGTTTTAGGCTCAATACCGCCTGTATCAATAAGTGTGAAATTATGCCCGCACCACTCTGCGTCCTGATAAATTCTGTCTCTTGTAACACCGGGCGTATCTTCAACTATTGAAATTCTTTTTCCTACTATTTTATTAAACAATGTCGACTTTCCTACATTCGGTCTGCCGACTATAGCAACTATCGGTTTCATAATTTACTCCTTTTTTTCTATTATATCATTAAAGGAAAATTTTATCAATAAAATCCTTTCCTGAAATATCATTAAATAAAATTTTTGTGTTAAGTTTTTCTTCCATTTGGGCGATAGTCATATCGTCTAAGAACAAATCCTTTTCTGCTCTTAATGTATCAACAGAAAGAAGAAGGTTATCTCCTATCTCAACACCATTTAGTGAATCTATGATATCCTGTCCGCATAAAAGCCCCGTTACAGTAATTTTACTTCCGAACAGTTTATTTATCCCTTTTACAATATTTAACTTGACAAGCGGGAATTCTTTTTCTATTTTTTCTTTAATTTTTATAAAATACGGATATGCCAGTACTCCCGTAACAATAGTTTTAGTTGTTTTAAATGTTTTATAATCATCTTTTTTCAAATCAAGTTCTTCATACACTTCACTAAGGAAAGATGACATCATTCCCACACCGTTTTCAATCTGCGGAAAATCCTCATATACTTCGCTTTTCGGCAAATCGAAATCGGACATAATATAAAACTCGTCAGCAAGATATACAATTCTTGAACCTTTGGTTTTTAAAAATTCTTTTTGAAGATCAGTCACAAGTTTTATAATTTCATTCGCATCTTCTTTATCAAACTCTTCTACCTTATATAAATTTTCTCTGTAATCAGTAATACCAACGGGAACAACTGACAAACTGTGCATATAAGGATAAAATGAGGACAAGTCTTTTATTGTTTTATAAAGATTCTCTTTATCATTAACGCCTTTAACCAAAACTATCTGGCAATTAACCGTAATTTTATTATCTGTAAGTTTTTTTATTTTTTCTAATATTCCACCTGCAAGTTTATTGTTTAACATAAATTTTCTAAGTTCATCATCTGTTGTATGAACTGAAATATTTATGGGAGAAAGTCGAATTTTTATAATTTTATCAATTTCGGCATCGTCAATATTAGTTAGTGTAACATAGTTCCCGTTTAAGAAAGAAAGCCTTGTATCGTCATCTTTAAAATAAAGAGATTTTCTAAGTCCCTTTGGAAGCTGGTCGATAAAACAGAATATACATTTGTTCCTGCAACTTCTCGGCTTGTCTATAAGAGGGTTTTCAAATTCGACTCCAAGATCTTCATATTCTTCTTTTTCTATTTCGCAGATAACATTTTCATTATCCTTTGTTTCAATTTCAAGTTCAATATATTCTTCTGAAATCAAAAAACGGTATTCTAAAGCGTCGCTAAACTTTTCACCGTTTACCGAAAGAATTTTATCACCGATTTCTAAGCCTATTTCTTCTGCTATACTGCCTTTTTCAACCTTTATTATTTCTGCCGACATATTGCCTCCTGATTATATATGTATCCAAGTTTAATCTTTGTATCTATGCACAAACTCATAAATAATTTGTAATCTTATTCCTGTTTAGTAATTGTTATTATTTTCAAACATATCAGCAAGTTTTCTTGCTGCATCTGCTAAATTTTTAATTCCATCAAATATATTATCTTTGGTGTATGCGCTTAAGTATTGATCTGCTTCAAGTGTAAAATATCCTTTGTAGTTTATTTGCCTGAGGGCTTCGACAACTTTGTTAAAATCAATATCCATAGAAAATGGAATTTGATGAGAATCATGCCATTTATCATTATCGTGAATATGTAATGCCGATAGTCTATTACCCAGTGCTTTTATCATTTCCACAGCACTTGTGTCACTGCCCCTCATTTCTGCATGACCGATATCAAGGCAGGCAACAAAATATTCATCATTTACTGCATCAAGATGTGCATTAAAACTCTCAGGAGTAGCGCATGCGGCAAAGGAAGACTGGTCCTTCAGAGTGTCCCAGTTCCACATATTTTCAGTTGCAATTTTAACATTACATTCTTTTGCAAAAGGCAAAAGTTCCAGATATATTTCTTTATTTTCCTCTGCAGTCTTATTATTATCAGGATGTATAATACAAATTTCCCCGCCTGCTTCTTTCGTACATTCAATAGCACGTTTGAAATACGAACGTATTTCAGGACAATATGTAGGAAAAGGAGCATGAGATTGATTACATTTAATTCCGTTATCAAGACCTGTTTGCTTTAGTTTTCTTGCAAATTTAAGATAATTATTTTGTGATAAAGGATGATCGTTTTCAAGCAAGCATTTATTATCCCTATCATATTTACACATATTAAACATAGAAAAATCCCAAGCATCAAAGCCTGCTTTCGCATAATATTCAATAGCTTTTTCTTCGCCGATAATTTTTGCTGCTGATGCAATTTCTGTCGAAATTTTCATATACCACCATTTCCATTTTAAAATTTCTTATTGCCTCTGTCAAGTCAGGGACAAAATTTTTGTCGATATATAGACTTTGTCTGCCCGCATACGAATTTATGAGTATCAAGGTTCTCCAAAATATAGAAATTTGTAATTTCGTTATATTTTGAGAGGTCCTTCTTTTTTTACTATTGTAAAATCGATATCTTTTATCAGCAGGAGCAAGCCTCTGCCCTACAGTGAATATGAATTCTCTTGCGTTAGCAACATATCGTGTGTGAAGCACATATCGAGAATTCGCAAGAATTCATATTAGCTGCGTTGCTATGCAACGCATATTTCGTACTAAGTTAGAGCTGAAAAATACAGGATTTTAATTATTCTAATTTTAAACCCTAAAAAGTGCATTTGTTAAAAGTTATTGACCCATCTAATCGCCATATCAATCCAACCGGAAACTTCTTCAACCACAACGCCTGTTTGTCTGTCCGCCAGAGATAGTCCGTGTTGACCTTTTGGAAAAATATGCACTTCACACTCAATTCCGTTTTCAACTAAAGCATTAACAAATCTTGTTGTGCTTACGACAGGTACCGCCTGATCTTCAAAGGTATGCCATATAAATGTTCTAGGGGTATTCCTTGTTACATGGTTTTCAAGCCCAAAAAGTTCTTTCACTTCATCTCTTCCGGCCATAAAATTATTCATTGTTCCTTCATGAGTATCATGATCAGTTATAACCGGATAGCATAGAATCATACCATCCGGTCTATTTTCAAAACCTTCCACACCGGAAAATTTGCGAACAATTTCTTTATCATAATGAACTCCTATACTTGCAGCCAAATGACCACCTGCCGAAAATCCGCAAACAAAAACTTTATTTTTATCAATCCCATTTTCATCGGCTATACTTCGCACATACGAAACCGCTTTTGAAAGTTCACAACAAGGCGCCGGCCACCCAGAAGGCGCCACTGCATAATCTAAGATAAAACAATGAAATCCAGCAGACAAAAATTTCATAGCAATAGGCTCGGCCTCTCTTGCTGATGTAAATCCATATCCCCCTCCGGGACAAATAATAATTGCCGGACGAACAACCCATTCCACATCAGATGGTGTCAAAATATACGATGTTAATGTTGTTTTCCTTGGTGGTTCAGCAACTCCCATTGCTGCATAATCCACACTAAAATCCAGTACATTATAAATCATAATAATCCTCCTATGGTTTTTATATACCTTAATATTTTCGACATTCCTCATACAAAGACTGTATAAACTAGATGCCAGTTGTTTTAATGAAGTTTTGAACTATCGTTCAAAGTGAAGTTGCTTACGCAGTGAAGTTTTAAACATTCGTTTAAAGTGAAGTTAAGTTTGTCACTCTGCCGTAGTGCAGTAAGACTTGAACACAATATGCCTTAAACCTGTTAAATTCCAATCTTTTTAATTTGTCGTCTTTGTAAGGCGATAGCCTGACTGCAGACTCCGCATCAAAAATCTTGAAAATTTTCCAAGGTTTAAGGTCTGCAAGTTTTAAAATGAGAAATTTTGGGTAAGATGAAGAAATTTCAAGAATTATACTTTCGTATGTTCGCAGGGATTTCTGCCATATTACGCGAAATTTCCATTTTAAAACCATATTGGGTTCGAGTATTACTGCACTAAGGCAGATCTTCACTTACTTTAGTAAACTTCACTATCACAAGATAACTTCACTTGCCATCAGGCAAACTTAGTTGTGGTCAAAGACCGCATATCCCTATATAAAAATAGAGAAGGCTGTTTTTATACAAAAATCGCCTTCTCACATTTTAGTTACTACGCTTCAACTTTGATAACTTCTTTGCCGTCATAACTACCACAAGACATACATACTCTGTGAGGTAATTTATATTCTTGGCACTGAGGGCATTTTACCATACCCGGAATAGTTAGTTTCCAGTTTGCTCTTCTCTTATCTCTTCTTGCTTTTGACACTTTTCTCTTTGGAACTGCCATCAAAAACACCTCCTTATTCGACTTTATTTAACAAATTTTTTAATACTTCAAATCTCGGATCTACAACATCTTTATCACAGTTACATTCACTCTCATTAAGATTTGTTCCACACACAAAGCAAAGCCCTTTACAACTTTCTTTGCACAAAAATTTCTGAGATAAATTAATTGATAACAGAGTGTAAACTCCTTCGGTTATATCTATGGTATTCTGTACAATCTTAAGACATTCCAAACAGTCTTCACTGCCCAGAACTTCTTCCATCGAAAAAGAAATATCCTTTTTGAATTCCTTAAGGCAACGTGCACACTGTGCCAAAAAAACCGTTTCCATATCGCAGTTTAATACATACTGACCGGAATAATTTTTAACTGTCCCTTTAACTTTAACGGGATATTCATAATCATCAAATTTAACTTCACCGCTAAAATCAAGGGTTGCCCCGTCCGCTCCTGCGATTTTAGAAATATCTATAACCATACAGACTCCTTTAGTTGACATAGCATTTTAAAGATTTACATATAATACCGAATAACATTATACTAAAATAATACTCATTTGTCAAGCATTATTTAGATTCAACCAATTTTTTTGTATCAAGTGCAATCATAAGTTCTTCGTTTGTTGGAATAATAAGTGTTCTTACTTTTGCATCTTTTTTAGATATATCAAGTTCGTAGCCTCTTTCTTTATTAAGTTCAGGGTCAATTTCAATTCCCATAAACTCTAAACCATCCACTACATTCTTTCTTACATATTCAGTATTTTCGCCGACACCTGCTGTGAATACAACTGCATCTACTCCACCCATTACTGCGGCACAAATACCAATTTGTTTCTTAACATGATATACAAACATATCAACTGCAAGGATTGATCTTTCTTTTGTTTCCGATTCATCTCCTAATAAATCTCTGAAATCACTTGATAATCCTGAAACACCTAAAACACCTGATTTTTTATTTAAGATGTTTAGCACTTCTGAAACCGAAAGATTTTCTTTTGTTGCGATAAATTCAACAATAGCAGGATCTATGTCTCCGCTTCTTGTTCCCATACATACGCCTGCAAGAGGAGTAAAGCCCATTGATGTTTCAATAGATTTTCCGCCTTTAACTGCAGAAATTGAAGAACCATTACCTAAATGGCAAGTGATAATTTTCAAATCTTCAATCGGTTTATTAAGCATTGCTGCGGCTCTCCCTGCAACATATTTATGACTTGTACCATGGAAACCGAATTTTCTTACTTTATATTTTTCGTAATATTCATAAGGAACAGCATATAAATATGCTTCTTTTGGCATTGACTGATGGAAAGCAGTATCAAACACTGCAACCTGAGGAACAGAAGGCATAATTTCCTGACATGCTTTAATTCCTAAAATGTTTGGAGGGTTATGTAATGGTGCAAGTTCCACACATGCTTCAATTTTCTTTAATACTTCTTCTGTTACTAAAACTGAATCGTTAAAGTATTCGCCTGCGTGAACAACTCTATGCCCTACTGCATCAATTTCGTCCATTGATTTAACAACACCGTGATCGGCATCAATTAAAGCATCAATTAAAACTTTTATTGCGTCCTGATGATTGTCCATCTTTGTTTCTAAAACAAAATCTTCTTTGCCCTGTGGTTTATGAGTAAGTTTTCCGTCAATACCTATTCTTTCAATAAGACCTTTGCAGATAACTTCATTTGTATCAGGATTCATCAACTGATATTTTAGTGAAGAACTGCCTGCGTTTATAACAAGAACTTTCATTTTAAATACTCCTTTTAATTTTGATTTTGAGCCTGAACACATGTAATAGCAACAACACCAACGATATCTTCAGCGCTGCAGCCTCTTGATAGGTCGTTAATTGGTTTTGCAATACCTTGTGTAACAGGTCCGTATGCTTCCGCTTTAGCAAGTCTCTGAACTAATTTGTAACCAATGTTACCTGCATCTAAATCAGGGAATACCAAAACATTTGCATGTCCCGCAACAGGTGAACCAGGTGCTTTTGATTCGCCAACGCTTGGAACGATAGCAGCATCAAGTTGAAGTTCCCCGTCAACCTTAAGTTCAGGATTGTTTTCTTTACATATTCTTGTTGCTTCTAAAACTTTATCAACATCAGGGTGTTTTGCACTTCCTTTTGTTGAGTGAGAAAGCATTGCAACGATTGCTTCTTTCTGAGTTAAAAGTTCAAAAGATTCTGCAGAACAAGCAGCAATTGCAGCAAGTTTTTCAGGATCAGGATTTTGTTCCAGACCACTGTCTGCAAAGATGAATGTTCCGTCTGCTCCGTATTCACAGTCAGGAACAACCATTACGAAAAATGCTGAAACAAGTTTAACTCCAGGTTTTGTTTTAACAATCTGAAGACTTGGTCTTAGAGTGTTTGCAGTAGAGTGACAAGCACCTGAAACGACACCGTCTGCATCCCCTGCTTTAACCATAAGACAAGCATAGTACATATAATCGGAAAGAGCCTGTTTCTTTGCTTCTTCATAAGTAAGCCCTTTTGATTTTCTAAGTTCAACAAAAAGATTTATATATTCTTCTGTTTTTTCATAAGTAAAAGGATTGATTATTGTTGCTTTAGAAATATCAAGTCCTTTGCTGTTTTCTGCTATTTCTTCCGGAGTACCGATAATTATAAGATTAGCGATACCTTCTTTTAAAATTGTTTCCGCCGCTTCAAAAGTTCTTCTGTCCATAGATTCAGGAAGAACAATTGTTTTAACATCGGCTTTTGCACGGTTTTTAATGCTTTCTAAAAAAGTCATGTAAGACTCCATCTCCTTTAATATAATTTAAACATATATATTATATAGTAAAAAACCTTATTTTTCAAGTTTTTTTTGAAATTAAAGTAAAATTTTATCCGTATATGGATTTTTTTCTTTACTTAAAATATGATAAATATAAGATGCTTTTAAATCAGTATTTAATATTTCATATTTTTTATACATATCTTTTGTCGGATTTGTAAAGACAGGTATATCGCTTTTTTTCTTTATTTTTGATAAAATTTCCTGCCCCTTTTCATTAAAAGCAAGGACTCTTGCAAACTGTGGTTTTATCTCTCTTTCAGATTTATCTATATCAAGTAAAATATTATATAATATCCTTTTTATTCTGGTATAGGTATATCGTTTTGACTTAACACCCATTGCAATATCTTTTATTCCGAACTCTCTTAGTGCCGTTTTTATAATAAGGTTTTCTATTCCCTCATTAACATCGGCATATTTAAGTAAGTCCTCAGGTTTTTTTATTCTTAATAAGTATGTTATAATATCATCTATTGATTCTTCAAACACAGGTTTTTCTTCTTTTATTAAATTGTAAGAAAGTTCAGGAATATATTCTTTGATATCCTCATCATTTTTCAGCATTTCTCTTATACCTGTTGCAGATGCAAAGTTTTCTTTTATCTTACTTTCATTATATCCAACATTTTTTCTTTTAACAGTATATGGAACGATTTTGGAATCAAGGCGTTTTAATGCTTTTATATAATTTATCGCAAGAATATTATTTGGCTTTTCCAGAACATTTTTATCTTTATCTGAAAACTCTTCACTTATAGCAGAAAAAACCGGTATACCTTGCTTTTGATTCTCTTTTATTTTTTCTATTGTGGTTGGCTCTAAAAGGCAGTCTGCAATTCTTGAAAGTGATGAAATTTCCCCTTCTTCCGAGCCAAAAGAGATACAGTCTAAAACATTAAGGCTGTCAAGTATTGACACCCCTGCAAAAGAAAAATATTCTGAAGAAGAAAGTGCATAAGGAACTGACAGTTCAAGCACTAAATCCACTCCTCCAAGAACCGCACTTTTTGCTCTTATAAACTTATTATAAAGTGCCGTCTCTCCGCGCATAACAAAGTTACCGCTCATTACTGCAACAGTACAGTCACAACCAGTATTTTTCTTTGTTTCTTCGATTTGATATAAATGCCCGTTATGAAACGGATTATATTCCGAAACTATCCCTGCAACTTTCATAAAATTTTCCCCCGTTTTTTTAAAAATGAGGCACTTCTACCCACTCATTTGTTTCTGCTGATTTATAAATACTTAAAATCAAGTCAACGGCACGTCTTGCATCAGTTGCCGGTGCAATAAGTTCTTCTCCTTTTAATATCCCGTCAATAAAATTTGATACAACACGGTTATGTGCATTCATATCAATATCTTCGGGTTTATCTCCAAATATTTCAACTTTATCAGAAAGTTGAATTTCTTCTACTTTAAGTTCATCTTCCGACATACTTTTATAAAGCATTGTTTTGCCATCTGCAAAAACAATAGTTCCTTTTTCACATTCTATTCTTATACGGTCACATTCGGAATTGGTTTCGGGAAAATATGAAAGAACTGTCGCCATTAAAGTTCCGTGTGCTCCATTATCAAATTCTATGAGTGCATTGACAGTATCTTCCCCTGTCATTTTTCTTCCCATAATATCGGAAACACCTAAAACTCGTTTTGCATTTCCACAAAGATACACAAGTGCATCTACGCCATGGCTTCCCTGATTTATAAGACAACCGCCTCCGTTTATATCTTTATCTCCTCTCCAGTACGAATTGGCATAATAAGAATGACTTCTGTAACCTCTGTACTGAAATTCTACTATTCTCATTTTACCAAGTTCGCCTGAATCAAGTATTTTTTTAGCATTAACAATTCCCGATTGTGTTCTGTTCGGGAATACACAACCTAAGAGTTTATTATTCATATTTGCCGCTTCAATCATTTTGGTCATTTTTTCTATTTTTACATCAAGAGGTTTTTCACATAAAACATCAATTCCTGCATTAAGAAAATCTATAGCACATTCTGAGTGATATGAACTTGGCGTTGCTATAATTGCCATATCAACATTTCCCTTATTTATTACATCTTTATAGTCATTTGTAAGATAAGGAATATTATACTTTTCTTTAAAAGACTCACCTTTTTTATAATCTTTGCCGCACACTACCCAGCTAAGTTCTGCTCTGCCATCTTCTATGACTGCCTGAGCATGAGAATGCCCTATCATACCACAACCGATAAGCGCAACTTTGAGTTTTTTATTTTCCACTTTCAAATCCCCTTTTCTTATATTTTTGTTATTCGTTTCAATTCATTTTCATACTCTTTAGGTGCACAATTAAACTCCTCAAAAAAGCATCTGTAAAATGTTCTTGCAGAATTAAATCCACTTTCAAGCGCACAATACATAATTGTATTTTTCCCCTCATGCATAAGCATTACGGCGTTTTTCAGCCTAACCATTGTAATATACCGATTCAATCCTATACCAAAACAATTTTTGAAATAACGCGAAATATAACTCTTATTATATCCTAAATCTGCCGATATGGAAGAAAGGCTTATATTTTTATTAAAATTATCATTTATATACATAAGAATTTTTGCTGATAAATCTACATCGACAGTATTACTCGCATCCTCAAAATTAAGATTATCCATAATTATACCAAGAATAATATGTATGAGTCCCTTTTTCTTAATTGGATTAATCCCTTTCTCATTGAGAAGTTTTACATATTTTTTTATTTCAAGCACCGTTTTTTCATCACAAATATACGGACAATGCGTTCTTTTGTTTTTATAAAGCGAAACGAATTCTTCACACATATTCGTGGGAATAATAAGAACACTCGATTTAGAACTTTTAATGGTCTTATATGTATGAGCATCAAAACTTAAAGCAACGGACATCTGGTTTTTAGTAAGAAGTTTTTTCTGATTATTTATAAAAACCTCCATTTCGCCATCATCAACAAAATAAAGTTCAACAGGTGAATGAAAACCAAAAAAACCTGTTCCGTTCGTATATTCCTTATAAAAAATGTCGTTTTCTTTTTCTCTTTCAATATAAAATCTCGGTTTCATAATTACCTCATGTCAATATTTGGCAATATATTTTTATTATTTGGCAAGATTTTGCCATAATTTTACGATATTATAATTGTACAATATCTTTTATGAAAAGGCAAGAGGAATGTATGTTTATGAAAAGGAAATTTTTCACCGACTATTTATACGCCGCTTTAGGTACTTTTATACTTGCATTTGCAATAAGTTTCTTTCATGCCCCTTTTAATATTTCAACAGGTGGCGTAAGTGGTATTGCTATAACAATGGAGGCTCTTTTTAAAGTCCCAAAATCCATTTCTACTCTAATTATTAATCTTGTTTTGTTTGGTTTTGGTTTTAAAACACTTAAAAAGTCTGCAATATTAAAAACTGTTGTCGGAATTTTTATGCTGTCAGGATTTCTTGCAATAACAGACTTTTTAACCGTTTACTTACATAACATAGGCATAAATTTCGGTGATGATATTATTATTTCCACTATTTTTGGCGGTGTTCTTGTAGGTGCAGGCGTTGGCCTTACTGTTCTTGTTGATGCATCAACCGGAGGTTCTGATTTTGCGGCAATTATGCTCCACAAACTTATTCCACATATCGGTGTTGCTTCATTTATTCTCTTTATAGATACTACAATTATTATATCTTCAGGACTTGCTCTATCTGACATTTCGCTTATGTTTTATTCAGCACTTTCCCTTTATATAAGTACTAAAGTTACTGATTTTATTTTAATTCGGGGAAATTTTGCAAAATCTGTATATATTATTTCTAAAAAATCCGATGAAATCGCCTCTGAGGTTATGGATAAAATGGAACGTGGAGTTACAGGTATATACAGTAAGGGGTTCTATTATAATAAAGATTCTACGATGCTTATGTGTATCGTAAGAAGTAAAGAAGTTCCGTCATTACTAAGAATGATTAAAAAATATGATAAAACAGCATTTACAATAATCTCCGATGTGAGAGAAGTTCATGGAGAAGGTTTTTTAGAAACTGATAACTGACAATAAATATAATATAATCTATAATATAAACAAGAAGGAGAAAAAAACTATGATTTACGGTATTTTAAAAGATATTAAAGAGGGTGAATTTCGTGTAATTTCAACACCTTCCGAAGTAAAGACGATTGTTGCGGCAGGCCACAAAGTTCTTGCTGAACACGATTGCGGTAAATTGGCAGGATTTCCTGACGAAAAGTATATTGAAGCAGGTGCCGAAATTGTTATGACAAAAGAGGAAATATGGGCAAGATGCGATATGGTCGCAAAAGTAAAAGAATTTACGCCTGTTGAATATCCTCTTATGCGTGAAAATCAGATAATTCTTGGATGTATTCACCCTGCAGGACATCCTGAAGAAGTTGATGCACTTCTTAAGAGTAAATGCATAGCATTCACTGCAGAAGATGCTCATAGATTTGGTTCACCTAACTGCGAAGCAGCAGGTAAACAGGGTGCACTTTTCGGACTTGAGTCAATGCTTACAATTAACGGAGGAAAAGGTAAATATGTAGGTGGATTTGCAGGTGCTCCAAGAATGAACGTTCTTATTTTAGGATGCGGAGTTGTTGGAAAAAGCGCTCTTGAAGTTCTTTTTGCGCTTGGTGCAAACTGTACAGTTATGGATATAAATGTAGGTATTTTAAGAACTCTTCTTAGCCAGTACAAAGGACAGATTAACACAATGCTATGTAATAAGGAAACAATTGCATCGGTTCTTCCTCAGACTGATATGGTGCTAAACTGTGTTAAATGGCCTAAAGAAAGAAAAGACTTTTTAATTGATAAGCAAATGCTTAAACTTATGGAGCCGGGCAGTGTTCTTGTTGATATTTCAAACGATGATCCGGGTGCAATCGAATCAAGCCATGAAACACATCACGATGATCCCCGATATGTTGTTAATGGTGTAGTTCACTACTGTGTGTCAAATATTCCAGGTGCAGTTGCGAATACTACATCAGTTGCGTATGCTTCAGAAATGCTTCCGATGATTATGAGCATTTTAAATGACGGTGTTGAAAAATGCTGTATTAAAGACGGATTTTACAGAAGAAGTCTTACAACATATAAAGGTTACCTTACACACGAAGAAACAAGTGCTATGCAAAATAAACCTTGGATAAAACCTGAAGATATTTTAGGTATAGCAGATAAAAAACTTGATTTTGCACCACCTGCTACCGTTACACGTTCGGAAAATTTTTATAAAGAAGTTTATCTGGGATAGATTTAAAAAACTTAAAATCAACTTATGAAATGGGATGGCTCTTTAAACACTTTTAATGTTTAAAGAGCCATCCTATTTTAAAAATTATTCACTCCACACAATATCTCCAATTTCATACTCGCCCGGTTTAGCAAATCCGTTATAAATTTTGCTACCATCTGATGAAACAAAAAAATCACCGATATATGACATATGATCATTATTAACAAGCCAGGATACTCGTACTATATAATACTCTCTATTTCCTTTTTTTACTGCATCTGAAACACCATAAGAAAACAAGTTTCCGGTTTTCTCATCTTTTTTTCCTAAAACGTTATAGCACAGTTCTTCTGCTTTTTTGGTTGTTATCCCGCTAACACTGTCTATCGGTATCTGAACAAAGTCTGTTTGCTCAATAATTTCAGATTCCTTTTTAGATTCATCGTTTATAATTTCTTCATTTTTTAAAAACCGGGTAAAACAAATACACCCTGCTATAACCAAAACTAAGATACCGACTATAAAAATTCTTTTTTTATTCATTTAAGTCTCCTTTTACTTCCCGCCGAAATATATAATTATTATATAAAGACTGTATAAACTAGATGCCAATGTTTTTTTGTGGTACATCATAATCAAGTCTAGGTTTAAAAATTATAGACAGATTTAAGCCTATAAAACTCGATAATAAGGACAAATATCTTCAAAACACCCATCTTTCATACGAAATCCTTTTGGGATTGTTCCTAATTGAGTGAATCCGAGACGCTCATATAAATGTCTCGCGTGTTTATTTGTCGCAACAACTGCATTGAATTGTAAAATAGAAAAACCGCGTTTTCGTCCCTGCTCAATACAATCTAACACTAATTTTTCACCTATATGTAATCCTCTGCTTTGCGATCTAACTGCATAGCTTGCATTACAAATATGACCGCATCTGCCAATATTGTTTGGATGCAAAATATAAAGTCCGTATATTATCTCCGTTTCGACATCTACCGCAACGCCTGTATAAGTTTGCGCTGCAAAAAAACTTGCTCCGCTTTCAAAGTTCAGGAATTCTTCTTGCGGAAATGCATTACCTTCCTCAACAATTTCATTCCAAATTTGTATCATTTCAATTAGATCTGTTTCTTCGTATTTACGCATTAATATTTTCATTTTTTTGCCTCACAAATTATTATTTATCATTTCGACTTTTTTTGACAATCTTACTAAAATCAGTGTACGATTTAGATGCCAAACTTTCTGGCGATATACTCGCTCTCGCCCGTGCGATATATTTTCACTCTGTTCAAATACGATATAATCTCATTACATTCGATTGCGATATGATATAAGAACCTCACAAAATATTACGAAATCAAAGATTCCTATATTTTGGAGAACCTTGTTACTTCGTAATAAATTCCTTTATCTCGTCCCGAAGGGACATATCGCATTACGAAGCAATATATCGCACCGCAAGGTATATCGCGAATTCGGTCAGGAATTTATATCGCTGATTTCATCTTCGATGAGATCATTATAATATAAACTTTTAAAAAAATCAACTCTCTAAATCGTTGACAATCCCTTTGAAATGTGGTATTCTAAAAGATATTAAAAAAGTTTGGAAGTGTTAAAAAATGGATTATAAAGAACTTTCGGAATTACTATTTCCTGACATTACTCTTACGATGGAAGATTATGAGAAAAAATATCCTGAAAGGAATTTAAAGGAAGGTGCAAAAGTTACAAGAATTGCGCCGAGTCCTACAGGATTTATGCATCTTGGAAATTTATTCGGAGCAATTACGGATGAAAGACTTGCTCACCTGTCCGACGGAGTATTTTATTTAAGAATAGAAGATACTGACCTTAAAAGACAAGTTGAGGGCGGTGTTGAAACTATAATAAAAGTATTTGACCAGTTCGGTCTTAAATTTGATGAAGGTGTTACCTTAGACGGAGAAAAAGGCGATTACGGACCTTACCGTCAAAGGCAAAGAGAAAAAATCTATAAAACTTATGCAAAGCATCTTGTAAAAGAAGGTCTTGCTTACCCTTGTTTTTGTACCGAAGAAGAACTTTCTGATATGAGAAGTAAGCAGGAAGCAAATAAGGAGAATTTTGGATATTACGGGAAATATGCTAAGTACAGAGATTTCCCGATAGATGAAGCTGCAAAAAAAATAAAAGACGGTGTTCCTTACGTTTTAAGATTTAAATCTTTTGGCAATCCTGAAAACAAAATTAAGCATACCGACCTTATAAAAGGGCTTATCGAAATGCCTGAAAACGACCAGGATATTGTTTTACTTAAATCTGACGGAATTCCTACCTACCATTTTGCTCATGTTATTGACGACCATCTTATGAGGACAAGCGTTGTCGTAAGAGGCGAAGAATGGCTTGCAACACTTCCTATTCACATACAGTTATTTGACACGTTAGGATTCAAAAAACCTAAATACGCTCACACTGCACAGCTTATGAAGATGGACGGAGAAAGCAAAAGAAAACTTTCAAAGAGAAAGGACCCTGAACTTGCCCTTTCCTACTATAGCGAAGTCGGTTATCCTGTTCCATCGGTTATTGAATATCTTTTAACACTTCTTAACTCCAATTTTGAAGAATGGAGAATTGCAAACCCTAAGGAAGATTACAATAAGTTTAATTTTACAACTAAGAAAATGAGTGTTTCAGGCTCACTTTTTGATATTGACAAATTAAGAGATGTAAGTAAAAATGTTGTAGCAGTTATGAACGCTAAAGAAGTTTATGATTATGTAACAAAATGGGCAAAAGAATATGATAAAGAATTTTTTGAACTTTTAAATCGTGACGCAAAATACGCTACTGATATATTTGCAATCGGAAGAGGTGGTAAAAAACCTCGTAAAGATATTGCTGTCTGGAGCGAAGTTAAAGATTATATGGGATTTTTCTATGATGAATTATTTGATGAAAAATACGATTATCCTGAAAATCTTAACAAAGAAGATATATTGTCAATACTTAATTGCTACGTATCCTCTTATCAGGAAAGAGAAGATATGAACGATTGGTTTAATGATATTTGTGAAGTTGGTGCAAAATTCGGTTTTGCAAAAACCACAAAAGATTACAAAGAAAACCCTGATTTATATAAAGGCAATCCTGGAGATGTAAGTCAGGTTATAAGAGTTGCAATTACAGGCAGACAAAACTCTCCTGACCTTTATACTGTGATGAATATATTAGGAAAAGACAGAGTTATTAAAAGACTTGAAAAAGCAATTAAGGGGGTAAAATAATGGTTGAAATAAATTCCAACTTTATTCACGATATAATTGACGAAGATTTAATTAAAAATCCCGAACTTAAAATTCATACCCGTTTCCCTCCCGAACCGAACGGTTATCTTCATATAGGAAGTGCTAAAGCAATCTATATAAATTATATGACTGCAAAAAAATATGATGGTCTTTTCAATTTAAGATATGATGATACCAATCCTGCAAAAGAAGATGACGAATATGTTAATTCAATAAGAGAGGACCTTGAATGGTTAGGAGCAAATCCTGATGGCGGAATTTTTTACGGAAGCGACTATTTTGATAAGTGCTATGAATATGCAGTTAAACTTATCAAAGATGGAAAAGCCTATGTATGTAATCTGTCTGCTGATGAAATGAGAGAATACAGAGGGACTTTAACCGAGCCAGGTAAAAACAGTCCATACAGGGACAGAAGTGTCGAAGAAAACCTTGAACTTTTTGAAAAAATGAAAAACGGAGAATTCAAAGAAGGAGAATGTACATTAAGAGCAAAAATTGATATGGCATCTCCTAATATGAATATGCGCGACCCTGCTATCTACAGAATTACCTATAAAAGTCATCACAGGCAGGGCAATAAATGGTGTATATATCCTTTATATGATTATGCACATCCTATTCAGGATGCATTAGAAGGTATTACCCATTCTTTATGCTCTTTGGAATTTGAAAATCACAGACCTTTATATGACTGGGTTGTTGAAAATATTGGTTTTTCAAACAAACCTCATCAGTACGAATTTGCAAGACTTAATGTTTCAAATACTGTTATGAGCAAACGTTATTTAAGAGAACTTGTCTTTGAAAATTATGTTGACGGATGGGACGATCCTCGTATGCCTACTCTTTGCGGTTTAAGAAGAAGAGGTTACACACCATCTGCAATATTTGAATTTGTTAAAAGAGCAGGTATATCAAAAGCATACAGTTTAGTTGATATAAGGCTTTTAGAACATTGTATAAGAGAAGAACTCAATATAAGTGCTCAAAGAAGAATTGCGGTGCTTGATCCATTAAAAGTTACTATAACAAACTATGAAAACGGTAAAGTTGAATACTTTGACGTTTCAAACAATCCTAATGACGAAAACGCAGGAACAAGAAAAGTTGCTTTTACAAATACTGTATATGTTGAAAAAAGTGATTTTATGGAAGAGCCTGTAGCAAAATTCCATAGATTAAAGCCAGGCGGCGAAGTTCGTCTTATGGGCGCTTACGTTATTAAAGTAAATGAAGTGGTAAAAGACGAAAACGGAGAAGTCATAGAACTTAAATGTACTGCTGATTTAGAAACAGGAGGCAAAAATCCTGCTGACGGAAGAAAAATTAAAGGAACAATCCATTGGGTAAGTAAAGATTTTGCAGTTAAATCGGAAATAAGATTATATGATAATCTATTTACAAAAGAAAACTTAAATGAGTTGGACGAAGGTGACAGTTATCTTAACTATCTTAACCCTGAATCTTTAACCGTTTTAAAAGACTGCTTGCTTGAAAAATCTACTGAAGATGCAAAACCGGGCGAAAGATTCCAGTTTGTAAGAAACGGTTATTTCGTAAAAGATACAAAAGATGAAAATGTATTTATAAGAATTGTAAGTTTAAAAGACAGTTTCAAAGTATAGTTTTTAAACAAAAATTATAAAAAATTTGCATAAAATATGCCACTTTTAACTTTTTATTCTTATTTCTTGACATTAAATTACATTTAAAGTAAAATTATATTATAAAATATTAAAGGAGGAATTCTAAATGAATATTCCATTAAAAGTTGATTTAAAAGATAAAATTGCAGTTGTTACAGGCGGTGGCGGTGTGCTTTGTGCAGTAATGGCTAAAGCAATCGCTAAATGCGGTGCAAAAGTTGCAGTTCTTGATTTAAGAGAAGAAGCGGCTCAAAAAGTTGCTGACGAAATTAATGCTGAAGGCGGAGTTGCTATTGGGGTTGCATGTAACGTTTTATCAACAGAAGCATGTCAGGCAGCAAAAGCTGTTGTTAATGAAAAATTAGGCAGCGTTGATATTTTAATAAACGGTGCAGGTGGTAACCACCCAAGAGGTAACACAACAAACGAATATTTCTCTAAAGAAGATGTTATGAATCCTGATGTTATTTCTTTCTATGATTTAAGCCCTGATAACATTCAGTTCGTATTTAATCTTAACTTTGTTGGTACTTTAATTCCTACTCAGGTTTTCTCTCCTGATATGGTTGATAAAGATGATGCGTCAATTATAAATATTTCTTCAATGAGTGCATATTCTCCTCTTACTAAAGTTTCTGCATACAGTGCTGCTAAAGCGGCTATCTCAAACTTTACACAGTGGCTTGCAACTCATTTCTCTACAACAAATATAAGAGTAAACGCTCTTGCTCCTGGTTTCTTTGTAACTGCTCAGAATAAAGACTTACTTAAAAACCCTGACGGCACATGGACAGACAGAAGTCATAAGATTTTAGCAGGAACACCTATGAAGAGAATGGGCGAACCTGAAGAATTACTTGGTGGTTTATTATTCTTACTTTGCAAAGAAGCTTCAGGCTTTATCAACGGTATTATTCTACCAATTGACGGTGGGTTTAATGCATACTGTGGAGTATAAAACCAAAGAAGATGTAAAAACAACGTGCAAAATAACTAATAAATCAAGAATTTCAAAAGGCAGAAACAAAATTGTTTCTGCCTTTTATATATTTCTATTTTTTTAGGTTGTTGAATAATTATTTGATTAACTGTAAAAGTCTTACTGCGTCTTTAACATTGATTTTTTCATCTTTGACAAGATCGCAACTTGATTTATCATCAATAATTATTTCTCCGAAAAAGACTTTTAAGATTATAATAGCATCATCTTTATTTATAACACCATTATTATCCAAATCGCCAACCAAAACTTCACTTGCAGTAAACTGACCTGCAGAATACGCTGTAACGCCAGTTCCTCCGACACGGATTTCATAAGTCCCCTTTGCATCTTCGGGAAGTTCAAAGCTTATAGATTGCATACCGTCAATATATTCAGGTTGCCCTACATAAACAATGTTTGAGTCGTGCGGAGTTTTAAGTTCATCAGTAACTTTAAAAACGAGCACTGTCAAATCATCACCATTTGTAAATCCATTTGATGAAAATTTAACATCTACTGTTTTGTTTATTTCTGAAATTGTGTCATCTGAAATTTCTATTGTGTTGGCAGCAAATCCGTTAAAAGACAATAAGGAAAGTAAAAGTGAAAAGATAATAACTTTATATATATTCTTCATTCTCCTGCCCCCCTATTTAGCCGTTGTAACCATAAAGGTATCGCTGTATATCACAAAATCTTCATATTCGACACGAACTTTTGCATAGTAGTTTGTTCCCGCTTTCAAGCCTTTTCCATAGAAGAGTATACCAAATCGGTTATCTGATGTAAATTTCTCAGCTTTGGCATAGTAAACTCCTGATGTATCCTTATCCATATTTTCATTTTGTGTTTCAGAAATCATAATACCTGCTTCGATATATTTTGAATTAGCAGGAAGAAGTTTTGAAAACACAACAACATAAGGAGATGTAAGTGTAACAATATTACCGTTTAAATTTACAGTTTCAGGATTACTTGCCGTAGGATTTTCTGATGGAACGAACATAGAATCCGAAATACCGGAAAGTTTATCAGGATTTTTTGCAAGTTCGTTTCCCTTTACAGTCGTAGAAGCATCAATAAAATCTATACTGTAATTTTTTTCCCCGCTTGCAACATAACTTTTATCGTTACCTGTATGAATCCATCTGAAATTAAGTGCGGTAATACCATCAGGGATCTCATCTTTTACTTTAAAATAAACTTTATACATTGTCTGCCCAGCCAAGATTTCAGCCTTTGTGGCAGTAGCAAAAGCACCCCTGAAAAGACCGTCAGTATTAAGTTCTTCGTAAGAAACATCCTTAGAAATATCCGAACTTGAAAGTCCGCACACAGGTACAGTTGTCGCATATTCTAACAAATTACTGTTATAAGTAAATTTAATAACTGTATCGGTTAGTGATGTGACTTTGTTACTGTTTATAATTTCAACAATAAGTTTGTCTCCTGCCTTAAATCCTTCAGTCTGGCTATCTTCATTTTTAATTGTCATTGTCCAATTGGTATCATAAGTATCTGCCGAAACTGTCAAAAATGATAAACAGTTAATAAATACCGATATAACAAGTACAATATACCAAAACTTTTTCATATCATATCCTCATTTTATTTTGCAATTCTTTTATATGCATCATTATAAATCTTAGTTAAGTCTTCTGAACCTTGTGATTTTGCTTTATTTACCCATTCATCCCATGATGCATTACCAAGAATATACTTAACAGCAAATTCTTTTCCTGATTTTTGTAAAGTTGCAAGATATTCATTTTTCTTTTCAGTTTCATCTTCGGTAAATGCAAGTTCAGGATCTAAAGGATCAACATGTTTTTCATCTTTCATATATTCCTGTGCTTCTTTAAGCTGTGGTTTGAAGTTAAAATAGCAACTTCTTCTGTCAAATGATAAGTACATACCTTCGGTAAACATTCCGTATTTTTCAATCAACTCAGTCATTGAAGGAGTTTCTTCAAAACCAATATATTTTGCCATTCCGTCTTCGCCTATAGTATAAGTTTCGCCTTCTAATCCTAATGTCATAAGTTCTTTACCTGCCGGTGAAAGACAGAAGTCAAGAAGTTTAAATGCAACTTCTTCTCTTTTTGGATCCTGCTTTTTAACATATCTTGCCCAGCAAACCTGATTTGCTTCTGCATAAGTCTGGTTAGGTCCTACAGGATTTGCAAATCTTAAATCATAAGAAGGAACAGTTTCTAAAGTTTGTTCTTTAAACATTGTCATTCTGTCAATCCAGTCAAATGTTACAAATGCTTTATCAGCCTGTGTCATCTTCTGAGTCCATGCAGACTGAGTTGCTGTTAAAAATTCAGGGTCTATTAAACCTTCATTATATAACTTTTTCATAAAGTCAAGCATTTCTTTATATTTTGGATCTGTATCTGTATATTTCCATACCTTTTCATCTTCATCAAAGTATGTTTCATGCGCTTTAATTCCCCAACCTGGTGCCCATTTTGAAAATATCTGGTCGGTAACTTTTGAAACATAAGGAGTTGAAGATGGATAAAGTTCCTTTAATTTTTTAAGCACCTGATAGAATTCTTCAGGAGAATTCCACATTTTTATTCCATGCTTATCAAAGATATCTTTACGATACATAAATGTATGATTAACATCACGGTTATAATCATATCCATAATATCCGTATAATTTCCCATCAGGAGCAGCAAATGCATCGAAAATCCAGTTGTTATCTTTATTATCAACAAATGTTTTCTTAAAGTTTGGAAGTTTATCAACGTAATCTTCCACAGGTGCAAAAGCTCCCTGCATTGCAAGGTCAATTGCCTGTTCGTCGGTTGGAATAGAACCAATAATATCTGGAATATTTCCACCTGCGATTAATGCCTGAAGTTTTTCATTAACTGTTGATGCCTGCATAATATTAAGCTGAACGTCAACACCTGTTACACCTCTTAATTTTTGCATAAACCAACTATCACCAATATCAGTTTCACTTGATACAACCTGCCAAGTCAATGTCATTGGTTCTTTGGTAAGAGGCAATTTAAGCCCGCCTGTATCCCCTACTTTGATATCAGGGTCATACACTTCATTTGCTGTAGTACCGTTTGTGCATCCTGCAAGTAAACCTACTGCCATAATTAATGCCATTAGTAAACATAATGTTTTTTTCATTTTTTTATCCTCCTTTTTTAAACAAGTGCAGTTGATTTTATTTCAGCATATTTTGCTACTCCACCACACTGATATGCTTTTCCGTGCATATCATCAATAAACTCATATTCCAGTTCTTCAATTTTTGAAATATCGTCTTTTACAAAACTTTCAATCGTTCTTTTGGCATATAAAAGCCTTGATTTTACAGCACCAAACCTTGAGTCAAGTTCTTCCCAGCCAAAAACTTTATTTGTAGAAAGCCATAGTTTTTCAGCCAAAGTATGTATAGACTCATATTTTTCAAAAATTTCCGGAATATCTTTACTTGCAATAATACTTAATTTATTAAGATCGCATTTATCGTAAGCATCTCTTATCATTGTTATAATTCTTGTTTTATCTAAGATTATTTCAAAAGCAAGCCTTGCATAATCAAAGTACATTTCCCACTTTGTGCCGATTCCTGATTCTCTAATTAACTCATATCCTTTAAGATTATGCTCTTTGATTTCTTTAAAATCATAAGTATTGGCAAAGTTATATAATACATCAGTATAAAATAATTTTTTACCCATATAATTTGGCCAGATATACTCATTTTTTTCAATCTTTTCAATAAAAGGATAATGAAATTCTGATAAAGCATAAAAATCTTTTAAAGAAACTTTAGTAACAAACTTACTCATATCTTCAATATCTTTATCAGTGCAATTTGTACCCTTAAAGCATTTTTCGGAAAATACGGTAAGAGATGGAACGGCAAAGAACATATTTGTTTCAGTTCCGTCATCGCCATAGGTTGCTGCCCATACTTCTTTTATATTATTTTCAAGCATTACTGAAAGTGCAGGTTCCATTGTACGATATGTGTGATAAGGATTTGGAAGAATTCCGCACCAGGTCCATATTCCTCCATAAAAAATTATATTCTTTTTAAGTTCTTTGTGAAGGGTAAGTAACTTTTCATAATCTTTCCTGTCTTTATGATAATAATCCCAGTATAAAATATCAGCACCAGGAATTTCCCGTACTACATCTTCATTTATTTTGGTATTAAAATCATAATAACTCTCTCCAAAATGTGCAAGATATAAGTCGCCGCATATCATTGGCTTATAATCATATTTTTTGCAGATACTATATACTTTTTTAAGATGTTCTGTTATAATTTCAAAACGCTCACGATAAGGATTATTAATAAGATAATTACCGCATCCGACACCTGAGGCTTCATCACATCCGATATTTATTCTTCTGCTTCTTAAAGCACTACTTATCGTTCTTAAAGAATCTTCTATAAACTTATAAGTTTTTTCCTCTCCGCATAAAAGAACTTTTGAATTTTCTTTAATAGCGTCCGCCTCTCTCCATCTTAAATACTGTTCGAGATGCCCTAAAGTCTGGATTGACGGTACAATTTCAACACCCATCATAAAGCCGTAATCATCTATCTCTTTAAGTTCCTCTAAGGTGTACCTTCCTCGCCTGTATCCAAAATATTCATATCCTGGAAGTTCAAAGGTATCCTCCATATAAAGCATCATTGAATCAAAACCTAAAGATGCTAAAATATCGATATACTCTTTAACCTTTTCAATCTTCATTATCGCATTTCTTGAAACGTCAAGGGAAAATCCTAAATTTTTAAAATGTTTGGTTTCTGAAATTTCAAATGTTTTTCTTCCCTCATTTATATTTTTAATAAAGAGGGTAAGAGCACGGGCAGTATTAGATTTAATCTTACCACAAATTAATGCTTTTTTTCCGTCAAAAGAGATATACACATCTTCTCTTTCTAAAAGTTCAAATAAAACATCACTTTCAAAATCATATAACTTAAAAATTTTACCCTTTATATTCTGAAACTCTTCTTTTAGTATCATTCAACCAACCTCGCAATAGTCATTCTAATCTGTAAAATTAATTCTCATAAGGAGCCGTTATCGGTGCCATATTTTCATCCCAGATAAACAGTTTATATTCAGTATCCGATGTGTTTGCAAACTGACTTTCAAAAATTGCAAAACTACCCGGATTAACTTTATATGTTTCAAACTTTGATTGTTTTAAAATCTGACTTTGCTTATAATACTCTGCAACAAACACGTTAAGTGTTACGGTGTTATCATAATAATTGGAAAGCCTTGTAGTAACAACACCACTATCATCAGAAGCCGAAACACTGTTAATTACAATTGCATCCTCTGGAGGATTTGAGTTAACTGACCTCATAACAGGTTTTAAATAGGATTTAGCATCAAGATAAATCTTGTATTCACCCTTTAAAAGAGGACTAATTCGATAAGTTTTTGTAAAACTTTTTACGTCTTTTGAAACTTGATCAAGTAAAACTACTTTTCCTTCAGGAGATAAAATTCTTATCGATACCTCTTCACCTGTTTTAAGCGTTCCTGAAATTTTAACAGTCTGTTTCAGATAATCAAGTTCTGCACTAAAATCCGAAACATATTTAGATGTATTATTAAGTTCCTTCTTCTTTGCGTTTATATTCTTTATAGCATCAATTATATCTTTTCTGTCAGAGTCTTCAGTGAGTAATTTAGCGGAATCACAAAGAAGTTTTAATTCCCCTAAAGCTGTTGATGATTCGTAATCATTATAATCAATACTGTCTAAAATTGCTTTAAGCCTTGCAAACTGATTTATTTCCATTTTGTAGAAATTACCCTGCTTAGCATACCAAATATCCCCATTTGAATCTAAAGACATAATAGCAACATTTCTTGTCAACCTTTTGTATGTCATAGTTTCGGGATTTATAACTGAAAGATGAGCTCCTGCTGTTGTATATAAAAGACCGTCATCGCCCCATTTTAAATACACAGGCCTCATAAAAGCACCCTGATCGGCATCTGCAACTGATACATATTTTTTAACTTCAAAAGTTTCAGGGTCAAGAGCAAATACCAACCCCTGATTTGATGATGCGCCCCATAAAAGCCCATCAGGTCCGAATGACAGTTCTCCTATTGCTTTTGAATTTGTCCCGATTATCGGCAAATCAGGGGTAAATGGTTGGGTTACCAAAGTTCCGGTATCGGTATCAAATACTGCAATTTTTCCCTGAGTTTCTATAGGATCAATACCTAGTCCTCCTGTTACCGAACTGCTAAGGTATACAAGATTACCTTTAACGGCGATACCTGTAATTGACTGATTTTGTATAATATCTTTGTAAGTAACAGCTGAAGGTGTTTCGGTTTCATTCTCAGAGTATATTGTAAGTGATCCGCCAAGTATATTGTACGCAGGAATTGTTCCTATATAAAGTTTATTATCATATTCCTTTATAACAAAAGGTCTGTCCTGAGATTCTTTAATATCATATACCATACGGGGATTAGCATTAACTCCCTGTGAGTTACCATCATCAGATTTGTATAGCGAATAATTCCATTCTTTTTCGGGATCATACTTCCAAAGTTGAGCACCTGTGTAAACTCCGAAATAGGTTTTACCATTTAAAAAGCCTACGCCTTCATTTTGGTCCCAATATTGAAGTTTATATATAAATTCTTCCTTTTCAATATCATAGGCTGCCATTGCAGTCTGATATCCTCCCATATAAATTATATTATCGGGTGAAATCTCTAAAGATTGAATTTTAGGACCTCTGACTTCAAAATTTTCCAATTTGTGCATAACAACTTTATTCGTTTTGGGATTAAAGTATCCTATTTTATTCATCTTATTGGTTCGAAATCCCAATACTTTTTCCCCTGTCGGCAGCGTTGCCCACTGAGTAAATTCCACCTCTTCGTGTTCATCCAAATCACTAATATTACACATCCACTTTGATTTTTTATTTTCTGCATCTATTTTGCGTATTTCTTTTCCGGATACAATAGTATAAAACAAATTTTCATCATAAGGAGATGGGTCTGAAGGAATTGATCCTGCAAGCAAATCAACACTACTATAATTATTTTTGTCTATAATATAGCATCCAGAACCTGTCTGGGCAATAATATAATTGGAATTTACCTTTACATTATATACAATTGAACCGCCAAAATCATAAATAACGCTTTTCTCTCCTGTTGTTCTGTTAATGCGGTAAAGTTTTGTATTGCCTTTTCCAATACCTGTTCCCGCATAGATATAATTTTCATCAGCGTCAATCCCCTTAATATAATGACTGTTTTTATCAAGAGGACCATAAGTTTTAACAGTATTGGTTTTTATATCATACTCGTAAGCACAGGCGCCTGTTTTATAGTAACTTCCAAGTAAAATCTTTCCGTCGTGGGTTACATTACCGCCATCCTGTGAGTGAATGCTTACACCCGGATATACCTCCTTATACTCCCCTGTCAAAGGGTCATACACATCGAAAGTATTCGCTTCATAATGGTGATTATATACCTTTCCGTCAGATGCAGTTTTAACAAGATGGGACATTACATACTTTCCCGTTAT
Organism: Oscillospiraceae bacterium; assembly: GCA_015068525.1. Classification (NCBI taxonomy): domain Bacteria; kingdom Bacillati; phylum Bacillota; class Clostridia; order Eubacteriales; family Oscillospiraceae; species Oscillospiraceae bacterium. The sequence continues at coordinate 91,913 of SVKJ01000004.1, forward strand.
AGACTCTTTATCTACAATCTCACCCGTAAGCAAATTACAAACATAGAACATTCCACCCTGAACAGAAAAGCACATAAGAGGGTTGCCATCCTTATCATAGCAGATTGCTCCGCCCGTTACCGCAGCAGAGAATACTCCTCGTCCGTAATCGATTTCATCACTGTAGGCAGGAAAATCCGTTTCCGTGGAGGCGGCAAGTGCCTCCATCGGAAAATACAGATTGCTTACCAAAAGTGCAAATATTAAAATTTTACTTAATAATTTCAACTTTATTTTCATTTTCATTCCATTTAACCTCATAGCCTGACTGTTCAGCAATTAAGCGAACAGGAATATATATTCTGCCACTCATTACAACAGGCGTTACATCAAATTCAACTACTTTATCGTTTATTGTATAGATGTTTTTGTTAACGGTCATAGAAATTTCGCGTCCGTCTTTTTTTGCTTTTATTATCCCTGATTTTACATTCCATTCTACTTCATAACCTAACATTTCCAAAAATGCTTTGTATGGTGCCATTGTTCTGTCTTTATAAAGCTTTATTACACCTGTATCTTCATTAAATGTAATATTTTGTCCGTAAAAAATTATATTAGTATCATTTTCTAAAGGTTTAACGGCTTTTTTATCTCTCAATGCTTTAATAGTATTGATTGTTTTTATAATAGTTTTGTTATCTGTATCTTCGCCTAATACTTTGGCATTATTAATTTCATCCTGAAGTTTTAACCATTCTTCTTTAGTATAATCTTCTTCTTTTAAACGCTCTGTTTCCTTAATAAAGTGCGTCAATCTGTCATATTGATTTATCGGAATTTTAAAAAGTTCTCCCTGAGCATCATGAGCGTACCATATATCGTCATTTTGTCCAAGAGACATAACATTGCACTTTTCGGCAAGAATTTTATACTCCATAGTTTCAGGATTTACTACCGTAATATTCCATCCTGCTGTGGTATATAAAAATCCATTATCGCCCCATCTTAAATAGATAGGTCGTGCCAGAGCACCTCTGTCAAATCCGGGACTCAACTTAACATATTTAACACATTCAAATGTTTCGGGATTTAGTGCAAAAATATATCCGTCTCTTTCAATTGCTGCCCATAAAAGTCCATCAGGACCAATTGATATTTCCCCTATTGTTTTTGCAGTTTTCCCTACTTCGGGAAAATCGGGAGTAACAGTTTTTACTACCTCTTTTTTATCTATATCGAAAACAACAATCTGGCAAGGTGTATCAGGATTTTCAGTTCCAAGTCCGTTTCTTGCGGTTGAACTTATATATGCTAAATTATCCTTAAAAGTAATACCTGTTATCGAATGGTCTTTTATTATATTTCTGTAAACATCTGCTTTAGGAGGGTTTATACCATCTTCCTCTTCAATGATTACAAATGCACCACCCGATTCAGCATAGTTAGACATTGTACCGACATACAATTTATCCCTGTAACTCTTTACAACAAAAGGTCTGTCCTGCCCATCCTCAATATCATATATCATAGAAGGGTTTACATCATAACCTCTGTACTTAGTATCGTAGTTATAACTAAGATAATTGTCATCCATAGGTTTTTCAGGATCATAACGGTACATTACCGCGTCAACATAAGTTCCAAAATATGTTTTACCGTTTAAAAATCCCGTTCCCTCATTCTGATGCCATTTAGGAAGTGATGCGATAAATTCATTTGTGTTGGTATTATATATTCCCATTGATGTCTGATATCCACCACAATATAAAAGCCCGTCTTCCCCTACTTCGATGCATTGAACATAAGGTCCTGCATCTGCAATTTTATCTAAATCAAAAGAAGTAACAGTTCCTGCCTGTGGGTCAAAATATCCAACCTTTTCCATAGGATCGGTTCTCATTGCTAAAACCCATCTGCCGTCTTTAAGTTTTGCCCATTGAAGAGCGGTGGTAAGTTCCGAGTTGCAAATTTTTCTTTCTTCCAATGTTTCAGTGTTACATTCCCAAATTTCTTTAGCTTTATAATGATAGAAAATTTTATCATTATAAGGAGAAACTTGCAAATCACCCGTTCTTGAATGAGATGTTTTAATTTCTCCTGTTTTTTCTAAAGTTACAGGATCTACAAAATGGAATACACTGTTAGTATTCGCTATAATTTTATCATTTATATAGTAAGCAGTATAAACAATTCCGCCACCCGGATTTTCTAAAAATACAGTTTGTTCCCCTGTTTCTTTATCAATCCTGAACATTTTTGCATTTTCCGCACCAACTCCTGTACCTGCATATATGTACTTATCATCAGTGGCAACACCTTTTACATAATGGCATTTTTTATCAAGTGGTCCATACTTTCTTTCTTCGCCTGTATAGGTGTTATACATATATACACTTGCACCTTCTTTGTTATATTCCCCCATATATATTACGCCGTCGTCGGTCATACAACCTCCGTCCTGAACGTATGGATCAAGTTCTTTCATATCAAATGCTTCAAAAGTTTCAGCTATAGGGTCATATACGTTAAACTGAAAACCGGGATAGAAATAAACATAAACTTTATTATCAGGTCCGCATCTTATATAATCCGCTCTTACATACGAACCTATAATATCATACTGTGCTCTTACCTTTCCTGTTTCAAGTTCAACTACAAAAAAATATGCTCCCTGAGTAGAAAAACAAAGTAAAGGATTGTTATCCTTGTCGTAACAAACCGCTCCATGATGAACCTGCGCAGACCAGCTTGCTCTTCCTAAAGGTTCTTCATCATAAAAGCGTGGAAACTGCCCTCCCTCAGCCATTACGTCTGAGGAAAAGCAGGTAAATATTATACTAAACGATGTTAATAAAACTAAGAGTTTATTTTTTATCGACGTAAACTTTATTTTCTTCTTCATTCCATTTTACCTCATATCCTAATTTTTCTGAAATTAATCTTACGGGTATATACTGTCTTCCTGAAAGAAGGATTGGACAAATATCAGACTCTACTTTTTCTCCGTTAAAGATATAATCATTTTTATGAACAATCATAGAAATTTCGCTTCCGTCTTTGGTTGCTGTAATTTTAGATGCGTGAACATTCCAGGTTACTTTATATCCTAACATTTCAAGGTATGCTCTATATGGAACATAGGTTGTTCCGTTATAAAGTTTAATTGTTCCTGTTGTATCATAATCGTAATCCAGTTTTTCACCATTAAAGATTATATCAATATCGTTTGTTGGTTTAACATAAGGTTTTTTATCTCTTAACCCTTTGATTATACGGATTGTATCCTGGATATCCTTCCAGTCAGTTTCTTTAGTATATTTTTTGGCTTTTTCAATTTCTTTCTGAAGTTCTGCCCATTCATTCGCAGTATAATCTTCTTTATTTAAATAAGTATCTAAAATATTTAAAAATCCCTGCAATCTGTCATACTGATTAATATATCGGTTAAATACGTAAGCACCTTTTGAATACCAAAGATTACCATTATGGTCTAATGTCATAAGTGAACAATTAGGGGTAATTTTTTTATACTCCATCGTAAACGGATTAACAACAGAAACATCCCATCCACAAGTAGTATATAATAATCCGTCATCTCCCCAGCGTAAATATGCCTGTCTTGCCTGAGGGACTTTTTCAAATCCGGTATTCAGAGAAACATATCTTACTACTTCAAAAGTTTCAGGGTCCATAGCAAATATTAAGCCATCTCTGTCAGCAACAGCACCATATAACAACCCGTCGGGACCGAATGAAATATCACCTATGGTTTTGGCATTTGTTCCTACTACAGGTAAATCAGGTGTTACAGTATTAACAACCTCTTTTTTATTTTCATCAAAAACAATTATCTGCGGACTAAGATCAGGATATTCAAATTCACCTTTACCATTACGGGCAGTTGAACTTACATATACAAGATTATCTTTAACTGCAATACCTGTAATAGATTGACCATTTATAATATTATTATATACTTCTGCTTTAGGAGGATTAATTCCGTCTTCCTCCTCCATTATAACAAGTGCACCGCCCGATATGTTATAGCCTGACATTGTACCTATATACAGTTTGTCGTTATAACCTTCAACTACGAAAGGTCTGTCCTGCCCATATTCAATATCAAATGTCATTGACGGATTGGCATCATAGCCTTGATAAATATTATTGTAATTGTAACTAAGATAGTCTTCCGTTAAAGGTTTTTCAGGATCATAACGATACATTACTGCATCAACATAAACACCAAAATATACTTTTCCGTTTAAAAATCCCGTACCCTCGTTCTGATGCCATTTAGGCATTGAGAATATAAATTCGCCTGAATTTATATTATAGGCACCCATAGATGTCTGATATCCGCCCCTGTATAAAATTCCTTCAGGAGAAATATCAAACCCCTGACCATTTGGTCCTGCATCGGCAATTCTGTCTAAATTAAGAACTGTTACTTCATTGGTTTTCGGATTAAAATATCCAATTTTTTCCATAGCGTCACTTCTTAAGGATAAAACCCAGTCACCATTTGAAAGTTCTGCCCATGCAAGAGTTTCAGTTAATGGACATGCTACAACCTTATTATGCTCTCTGGTTTCAGTATTATAACACCATAAGGCACCTTCACGATAATGATAGAAAACTCTTCCGTCATAGGGAGAAGGGAAAATTTCCCCCTGTCTTGAATGACTTGAAGGAATGGATATTTCTTTTTCCAGAGTTTTTGGATCAACAATATGTAATCTTCCGTTTGTATTGGCAACTATCTTACCATTTATCATATAGGCGGTATAAATAATACCTCCGCCTGTATCTTCTAAAAATATAGTTTGCTCTCCTGTTTCCTTATCAATACGAAACATTTTTGTATTTTCCGCGCCTGTACCTGTACCAGCATAAATATACTTATCATCATAAGTTACGCCTTTGACGTAGGTACATTTAACATCTGAAATAGGATAGTACTTATACTCATTTGTTTTTATATTATATTCAAATACTCTTGCACCTTCGTCCCTGTATTCTCCTAAATAAACTATATCGTCTTCCGTAATGACTCCACCATCCTGTGAATGATAACCTGAGCCATCATTTAAAACAGTATAAGTATTTGCAATAGGATCATATACATTAAAAACATTTCCGGGATAAAAATGAACATATACTTTACCATCGGATGCAGTTGAAACAAGATGTGCCATAATGTAAGTTCCAATAGTATTAAAACATTCCCTAACATGTCCTGTCATAAGGTCTATAACCCAGAAAAATCCGCCCTGAGTTGTAAAACACATAAGAGGATTTCCCTCTCTGTCATAACATATAGTTCCGTTATGAGTTTCAGCTGACCAGTTTGCTCTTCCGATATTTACCTGAGGCATAAATTCAGGGAATCCGTCTGCATCAAATGCGAGAACCGATACAGATGAAAAACAAATAATAACTGCTAAAAATATGCTTAAAAACTTTTTCATATTAGCATTCCCCCTTATTTAATGATAACAAGGTCGTAATCATATTCTTTGGTTTCATAAAATACTGCTTTAGTATAATTTATATTATCTCTTACGAAATCAGTTATATCGGTTTTTTCGCCGACTGATACCTTTTGTGTAGCTGAATCTACAATATAGATATAAGTAGGAATTCTGTGAAGTTCTTTTGCTACAGGTGTAGGATTTCCGTCTGCATCAGGTGCAGGTGAAGGATCTTTCGTAATAGTAAATAGATTTCCTTTCAGTTCATAAATAACTCCATAGGTTACTCTGTGAATTGTTCCTCTGTTACCTTCTGCAACCTGAACTGTTTCATCAAGACCATCTGTATCTGCGTCAAAGTCATATCTTAATTTTGGTGCCTGAGTAAGTTCGTTATCTGAATTTATACTTAAGATAACAACGTCACCTTTTGAAATTCCGTTAAGATATGATGATTCAGGAACTAAGCAATTTCTTTCCTTTCCGTCATGGAAATAACTTAATTTTTTAATTGCCTTTTCTTCCTTTTCATCCCATATATCTGTAATATCGGATACTACATAAGCATGGTCATAAGAATCAAAGCTACCGCCTGATGTCGATTCAGTAACCAAAATATCTGCGCCCAAAGTATTGCTCGATGTTTTGTATGCCGATATCGTATATTTAGCTTCACCTCTGAAAATAGATGAAGGAGCTTTCACATCAAATTCAGTTGCATCTGCAAATGCTATATTCTCATTTGGGATAGTAAATACCCTGCATCCTCCGTTAAGATATACGGACTCCCCGAAAGCTATATCAATACTGTCGTATTCCATCTCTTCGTTTATTGTAACTATCATAAGGGTATTATCAGGGTTTTCCACTCCAACATTATAAAATGGTGTATCAATTTTTATAATATCTCCGTCAGAATTAAGTTTATATGAAATAAGCTGAGGTTTAGCCTTTCCTTTTGTGTCAATTAAAGTTCCGGGATCGTTAGGATCTTCCTCTTTACTCCAGTTAAAGAGTTGCTTATTTTCCATAAGAGTTTTTGAACTTACGCCTGCTACACCGTCAATTGTAACTTTTTTAGCAGTTTTAAGTTCAACTAACTGCTTACCTTCGGTAAACATTTTAATATTTACATAATCATAACTTTCGCCTTCATCCCACATACCGATAAAGTACGCATATCCTGCACTTCTTGTTGTGATTTCACTATAGTGTGCAATTCTGCCGTAAGCATCTGCAAAAAATTCGCCTGTTATACCAGGTTTTAAGAATGAATTTGAACTAACAAATACAGGGTCTGCCTTAATAAGTTCCCCACCGATATTAAGCCTTGTAACTCTGCCATCAGAATAGATTTCAGTAAGTGAACCTATAGTTGACGCAGTTCCTACAGTTATAAGCATATATGATTTATCTTTTGATTCCTGTATAGAAAGAACGTTATTTTCTGAAATTACTTCAAAAGCAACATTCTTACCCGCAGCATCTTTAATATCATAAGCAGCATAATCTTCAAGTTTTATGCTTGGAACATTATTTTTAAATCTTAACACATATCCGTCATTTGATTTTGTATCTAAAACCCCGTTAATGTAGCTGTTAATAAATGCTACATCATATTTATTATCATTATTGTTATCAATTAAAGTTATATTACCGTTTGCAATATTTTCAAAAAGTTTCTTTGAAAATGGTTCAAATTTTCCGTTATAGATTATATCTGCACTTGACGAAAGTGAAACTGTAAGTTCCTTTGAGTCTTTTTCGTAAGTTATCTTTTCACTTAAATATCTTACAAACGTGTCAATATCAATAACAAGTGCATTATTCTTATCTGTTACACCTGCAAAAAGAATCGTTTCATCTTCAACATTATAATATGCTTCAACACTGTAACCAAGATACTGATTTAAAGAAGTACCGTTAGTATTAAGACAAATATTTCCTATTACAACTGCATCTTCATCAGTTCCTTTTTTAGAAGTAAGAGAAGTAACTTCATTTGATTTTACGATATCTCTTACGCTTGCAATGTTGTGATAAACTTTTAAAATTGTGTTTCCGCTTGTTGCTTCTTTAATATAATTATTGTTACTTACACCAACTGTTTCATAAACTTCGGCATTCATAAAGTTATAAAGAATACGAATTATATCTTTGCTCTTTAAACTTCCTGACTGAGAAATTCCTTTAAGAAGTCCAGCCTTATCAGCCATAGTTACATAACCTAATTCATATCCTGAATAATATTCTGCAAATTCCTTATATCCTAATGCACGAACTAATGCTGCAGAAACCATAGGAACAGTAATTTCCTGATCTTTACCAAATTCCTCTGCTCCTACGCCCTTCATAACACCCATCTGGTTAAGTGCTTCTAAAGTTCCTGACATAAAGTGACGTCTTGCAATATCTTTATAAATTCCTGTTGTTTCTAAAACAGGAGAAACATTTAAAATTTCAGCAATAATTCCTGCAAATCGAAGTCTTGTCATAGGCTCATCAGGTTTATATTCGCCAATATTTCCTTCGTTATAAAAGCCTAACGCATTTATAACATTAAAGTAAAAATTATCGTCATAATTTATAACGCCTGCAACCTGTGGTGTGGGTTTACCTATATTTTTATAAAATGCGGGAACGAAAGTTTCAGGGCTGTAATCTGATGGTGCCTGATAAACTTTTAAGTAATGATAATATAAATTTGCTCCGCCATGAACGTGGTTATAAAAGTTAAGAGGAAGCGAGCCTTCTTCACAGAATTTATCTCCTGCATCCAAACCACCCATATCATAAGTTCCTATAAAAACATTATCAATGTATATATCCCTCATAGGATTTTCATTGTCATAAACCACAGTAATCGTGAGTCCGTTGTCTATGTCATGTTTAGCAATGGTTTCCTTATCTGTATATGCATATGCCTTAATTCCTTCTTTGGCAACGTACACAGTCGGAATACCACTTGTCGGGTGGAATCCTATTGAGTTTGAACCACCGTAAAGATAACCGCTCATTTTATATTCAACAACAACTTTGTTTTCATCCGGTACAGTTACAGTTGTACCAAAGTTGATTGTTTCGTAACCTTCTGAATTATGGTCAACAGAGTAAACATACTCACCATTTATAAGTGAACGTTTAACACCAAGACTGATTACATCATCTTGTCCTGATTTATATCCACTCACGAAATCTTCGTAAAAATAAACTTTTAAATCTTCCGTTTCTGCAAGTGCAGGTATAACTGTTATCATAGACAGAATAACAGATACTGCAATAAGCATTGAAAGTATTCTTTTCATATCTTTTTCTCCTTCCTTGTTTGCCTTTGGCAACAAAATGCAGAATGCATTTTTAAATTCGAAGTGCGAATTTCCAATTTCGGTGCCGAAAAAGTGACAGACCCAAAATGTTCACAAAAGCAAACATTTTAATAAGGGTCAGTCCCTTTTTTGGCACAATTTGTTTTCCTTCATTTCGCATTTCGCACTTGTTAATCAACAATATTTAAAATATTGTTGATTAACACTGCCGCTTCTGCTCTTGTCATTACTCTCTTAGGCTCATAGTTTCCGTTACCTGTGCCTGAGATTATTCCTTTATTTTTTAAGGTATATACTGCTTCTTTGGCATAATCTGCTATACTTGAGTCATCTGAGAATGTTTCGCCTGTGATGTTTGTTTCAAGTTTTAATGCTCTTACAATCATAACTGCCATATCTTCTCTTGTTACACCCTGACCTAAGCCAAAAGTATTTTCATTCATACCTTTTATTATGCCTGCTGTAACTGCTTTATTTATATATAGTGCATACCATTCACTTTGATTAACATCAGTAAATGTTGAAGTTGTGCTTTCGGCACTGTAAAGAGTATCAATCATTTTTACAAATTCTTCTCTTTTAACATCTCCCGAAGGATTATAAGCTGATTTAGATACGCCGTTTACTATTCCTTTATCATAAAGGTTATTTATAGCATCTTTTGCCCAGTCAAATCCTGACAGGTCGGTAAATCCAAATGTTGGAACAATCGGTTCTTCGGTTGGTTCAGGGTCAACTGCAATTTCAGTTTTTTCCATAGGAGAAGGAATGACTGCAGTGCCTCCTCCGCCTCCGCCAAAACTTACGCTTGGGGTTTGTGTGTTAGGAGGAAGAATAACAGTATTACTTTCAACCGTTTTTCTTGTTGTTACCGCTGCATCAAAAGCAGATTTCAAAAGTCCGTAATTTGCAAAAGATTTTTTAGATAATGCTTCTATTACAGGTTTTGTTTCATTAAGTGTATTGTAAACCGATAGGTCAATTCCTGTTATAGAAGTTGTGTTCTCAATTATTGTCTGAGTTTGTGTATAATTTTCTTCTTTTTCTATACCTTTTAATATTACGTTCTTATTAAATGCTTTTTCAAACTCATTCATTGTAAGAGGCTTATTTGCTTTTAAATCAGCATATACTGCATTTACTGCCTCATCAGAAATTGTTTCTTTATATAATGTTGTTACTTCACTTGGAGCAAGTTTATTAATTATATTAATAACATCTGCGTCAGTTTTTGTAAGTACAAGTTCAAGGGCAGTATTATATGCTTCTATAAACTCTTCAAAACTTGCAAATTCTTTTGTATCCTTTTCTTCTCTTTGTGCTTCTATTGATTCTGCAACCATAGCCTTTTCGTTAACTTCGCCTGCACTTCCTGTGCCGTCTTTTAGAGTATCATAAATGGAAGTATCAAGGTTTATTGCATCTTTATAGTTTGAAATAAAGGTATCAACTTCTTCTTTTTCAATATCTTTTATTATGTCTTTACCTTCGTCCATATACGCTTTGCCATAATATGTAAATGTTTTATAACCAAAGTTGTTACTGTTTTTAAAGTAGATATATGCTTCATAATCGTCTTTAACATCTGCGATTTTATATGACATACCACTTTCAGTAAGATTTATTGAGTCAAGTGCAACAACTGTTGCCATTGGATTTGATAAGTCTATATCGGATAGTGTTTTACCTTTTTTAAGAACGATAAGAGTTGCAGGTCTTGCCATTTCATTTGTAAAGGTGTCAACTTTTGTTGTGATAACCTGTGTATCCCCGTTAACTACTGTTCCTATATTAAATGTATCTCTTATGATTTTAATCTGAGAGTCAAATGCCCCGCCAGTAACAGCATTTGATTCAGTATATACCGATACATTAGACACAGTTTCGGGTGAAGTCTTGCTCTTTAGCATAAATAGTTTTAAAGTAAGCCCTGAAGTACCTGAAAGTGTAATATCTTCTTCAATCGGTAATGTTGGATCAGAAACAGGAATTAACTGTAAGTTTTTAAGTTCATTATTTTGGTCATATAAACCTGCTGCTATAACAGGAGTTAAATTTTGCTCACTTTCATTTATAAAGTTTGTTTTAACTTTATATGTTCCGTCAGTTAAACTTGTTACCTCATCTGCTCCGTTATATAATTTTAAGTTTTCAGCATAAACTTTATATGGTTTTGTTTCAAATGTTAAATCTTTTTGGTCTATTGTTAGATAGCCACCAACTGCGGTTGCTTTACCGGCAGTAATATTTGAAACTGTCACGGAATATTCAGCTCCAGGCAGTAAAGTTTCGTCTAAAGTAAGTATAACCTGTCTTGGATCTTTTATAGACTTCTCCACCTTAGTTATATTACCTGAATTAACCGCAAAATTGTTTTTAATAACAGTATCTATATTTGGAATCATATTAAATGTCAGGACTATTTCATTCCCTGAAGCGGAAGAAATTTCATAATCTAATTTTTCAGGATATGCATATACCATAAAATCATCAAGTTCTGTAACAAATGATGAACCATATGTCATAAATGTAAACTGATATTTTCCGCTTGTCGAATAAATATAATCTCCTGTTACTTTAGCAGAAATGTCTGCTGTTTTCTTGAGTTCACCATTTATATATATATCACGCTTTTTACTGCTAATATCATTATCATATACACAAGTTACAGTTACCCATTCATTTGCAGAGAATGAACCAACCTTATCTTCTTCTGCTGTTGTATCCTGATCTGTGTAGATATTTCCATCCCATCTTCCGAAAACAGTTGTCAAACCATATCCTTCTCTGTTTCCCCAACGGTTTTTTGTAGGTTTATCTGTTTTAACACGATATGAAACATAAAGTTTAGGTTTATCCGTCAATGTTTTCCATGGTGTTATAAAATATGCATATTGGCTTGCACCTGTCATTTTAAGAGTATTATCATCGGTTAATGCATACCCACTCATCAATGATGTTCCGTCATTAATCTGGGTTGTACTATTATAAAGAGTACCGCCAAAATACGCTGTAGATAAAGTATCCGAAGAAAAATCCTCATACCAGATATAATCTATGAATGGCTTTTCCTCAGTTTTGGCATAAGTCGGTATTGCAAAAGTTATGGTTGACAAAACAACCGTAAGCATAAGCAATATACTTAAACTTCTTTTAAATTTCATAAAATTCATCCTTTCTTATGAGTTAAGTGGTATTTATTTTATTGTCTATATAAGACATAAGTAAGTCAACAGGAATTTATTGACTTATTTATATCCTACAAGCAGGCTTTGTAAATTCGAAATGCGAAATTCGAAATTAGAAATGAAGGTATAAATCGCACAGCGATTTATATATTTTAGTTCTGAAACGCTTCGCGTTTTTACCTTATCTCTTCACTATTCACTATTAGTTATTACCTATTCAATTCGTACCTTCAGTTACGAATTGAATACAGGTGCGGTGCGGCTTAAGGGTTGGTTGGCTTAAGCCGCTTTAATTTTAATCACCTGTTTGTTATAAAATGCAATTAAATGAATAATGAGCAGTTTATGTTTCGGGAGGGTGCGGAGACCCTCCCCTACATATATTCTTCTTCGAAGAAATTGTCCTGAAAAGCAAATTGCCGTATGGCATAATTTGCTTGACATTCATTCCTCATTTCTCATTCCTAATTCCTAATTTAATTCGTACCTTCGCTTGCACTTTCGCAAGCGATAACCGGTTTTGTTCCTTTCCATAAGAAGGCTTTAACAACATCTTCTGTAACAGCGGTATCTGTTGAGAATGTACCTGCTTCGTTAATTGTTTTTGTAACAACGGTTGTCATCTGTTCAACGCCGTCAACAACGTCATAACCTACCACATAAAGTGTAAGAGGTTCTGAATATTCGTTGACTTTAACTGATGCTATACCATTTACTATTGCAAGTTCCTGTGCTTCAGGAAGTGCTTTTGTTGTAAAGGTTTCTTCCTGATATAAAGTATTATCCATAATATCGGTAACGCCATTTATGCATAATTTATATGTTTTACCGTTTTCGAGTTCATCTTTAAACCAAAGATTAACATTAGAAGCATAACCATCAGCATTAAATTCATTTACAAATTCAGGAACGGAAATGTCAGATACCTTTGTTCCATTTTCATCAGCGATATAAATTTTACTTGTTAAATCAGCATCTACAGGAGTGTTATTAAATACTACATTTATATAACTTGTATCAATATTTTCTGCTTTATCAAGTTTTGCTGCAAAAGAATCAACTGTTTTATAAAATCTTATATAATCTATAAAAACTTTACCTTCTGTATTAACTGTATTTAAAGTATTAGTATCTTCAACATAAGTATGTTTGTCTCTTAATCTGAAATAAAGGCTGAAGTTTTGATTTCCGATAATATATTTGCCAAAATCATCCCAGCTGTCATATTCAGTTTTAATAAATTGACCGTTTACATAGATATCCCTTCTTAACTGTTGTGTAGGATTATCTATTCCGTCATCAGATAAGTCAATCATAACAGGAGTACTGTAATAAACATTTTTAAGTGTCAACCATTCTCCGTCTGTATAAGTTCCTATGCTTTTTTGGAGTAATTCATTTGTATATATAACCCCATTGTTCAATGCAGTAAACGGCAATCCGTATCCGGCATTTTGGCATGCACCAATCATTGTATTTTCAGGATATTTTGAAAAATCTGTTTTAATCTTAAGTTCCGCAGCATAGGCATTACCTGAAGTGAAATTTGCTTTTCTGGGCAGAAATCTTAATCTTGTATTATTAACACTTGTATTTCCATTTTGCTGCATAGTTAAAACTTTTGTTCCGTCAACTTCTTCAATTTTATAAATACCATCTTCGCCTTGTTCGTATGCTCCATAAAGTGTTTCATTTTTTTCTGTAATTGTCCCAATTGGACAGGATTCAGATTCATAATCGTATAATTTAATATTAGTTGTTTGTGTCCATTCAACTTTTGGAGGCGCAACTTTAAAACTTAATTCAGGGTTCGAAGTCAAAACTAACGAATCGGCAACATCTCCATCATTATTTCCTGCTGTTAAATTAGCTACTGATACAGTATATTGTGTACCTGGTTGTAAGTTTTCAGAAAACGTAAGCACTACCTGTCTTGGATCTACAGCAGATGGAGTTGCTGTTGCAGGTGTTATAACGCTGTCGCCTGCTTTAACAGTAAAGTTTGCAGGGATAACTGTTGCTCTGTCTGGAATCATATTTAAGTTAAGTTTAACTTCATTTGCTGTAGCAGATTCTAGTTCATATTTAAGTTTGCTAGGGTATGCATATGCTTTAAAATCATCGAATTCAATATAGTCGCCACTATTTGAATTAAAATAGTTTCTTATATCCACTTCACCTGTAGATGCATAATTATATGTTATAACACTGGCATCATTAGACGAGGTTGTTTTATAATATTGACCGTCAATATATATATCTCTGGTATTAATTTTCGTAGAATCATTATCGTAAACAAGTGTTATATTATACCACTTTGTTCCATCAAAAGATCCAACATCGAAAATCTTATTGTCGACAATCCATTTACCACCGGATGTAGGTCCTGTATATATTCCTCTTCCGGTAGAGCTGTAATTATACAAAGCAATATTGCTGGTTCCCCTGTTATCTTTATATGTACCATAATAATATGCCCCATCTCTACCAAAATATGGTTTAATATTATAGCTTACAATAAGTTTTGGAATATTTCCCTCTGCATCTTTGCCATTTATCAACACACCGGAATACTTATCATTTGAATTAGTTATTTTCAATGTACCATCGCTTGTATGTTCAAACCCCGTTGCAAAAGTTTGTGTACTCTCGTCATAAATTGATGACATAGTACCGTATGTTGTACCAGAACTGTGACGATATTTCGCGGCATCGGAAACATCTGAAAAATCGTTGTAATAAGCATAATCTATAAACGATTCTTCTTCAGTTGACGCATATACAGGCATTACAAAGAAAGACGCTGAAAGAATTATTGTTACGCAAATTAATAAAGATAAAATTCTTTTCATTTATATCAACTCCTTTTTTAAGATTCTATCTGATATGTTGTTATTCCCGCATCAGCGTACATACTTTCGCCTTCTAACCAGTTGGCTAAGTTACATATCATATTTTTATTATCGATTGACACAAGAGTCATTTGAATTTTTTCATATTTTTTCATTGCATTTCCTCCTATTCTGCAGCGCCTGTGTCTACTGCACGTAATGTGAAGGTTGTTACATCGCCGTAAGTATATTCGTTTCCTGATTTAACGTAACTTCTTACATTATATGTATCAGTATTTTCTACATCGCTGAATAAGTACATACCGAACGCACCCTGCGAGCCAACTTTTTTAGCTTTTAGAACTTTACAATCAGCTCCGTCTGCAGTTGGATCAGCATTTGTTTTAGAATATACTATACCATATTCGTAAGTAAGGGAAGAAACTTTTGAGAATATAACAGCCGCATATTTTGCATTAAGAGCATCTTCAGTCATATCTTCACCATACTGTGTTAAAAATTCTGAAGGAATAATATCTGTATTAAATACTGTTGCATTTCCAATTGCTGCTGCTACAACTTCATATTCTACGGAAATTTCTATATCATCTTTAACTTTTTCTACTATATATTCTTCCACAACATTTCCGTTAACCTTAACATTTGCTACTTCATATCCGTAATCTGCTTTAACACTAAAGTAAAGAGTATCGCCTTCTTTTACAGATTCGTATACGGAAACTGCACCGTGTTCCGAATTAACGCTTACAGAATATTCTGCTCTTGCAATTACTGTGTCAACGCCTCTTTTTGTTGAAACTGCTACATATAAGCCATTATCATTATTAAATCCGTCTTTTGGCTCAAATGTAAATGTTACGTCGCCGTTTTCATCGGCAGTCTTTTCGTTAAAGTAAGCAACGCTATCGACTGCCATACTTTCAGGAATATCATTGCCGTTTGCAACTGCTACTAAAGTCACATCAGCATTAGCATATACAGGATTTGAAACTTCTACTGTATAAACATTGCCGTTTCTTGTAACAATAACTGCATTCGCATCGGCAGGGAGTGTATATGCCATACCTGTTAAGCCAAGCATCATAAGCATACTTAACGCTAAGCATATACTTGTTAGTTTTTTTGCCATAAAAATCACCTTTCTTCTTTTATTTTTTATTATAAGACAATCGGGGCAAATGCCCCTTGCGTCTTAATTTATTAGTTAAGATTCCTTTGAGTAATGTATTACATACATTACTCAAGGGTATACCCTTGAAGCAATTTTATATTTCCATAATTTTCATTATTTTTACTTTTTAAATTAATTTATAAAGTTTTAGAAACTGGCAAATTTATGTATAATATGTACAAATGGGTAGGCAATTTACCCCTCCCTTTGTTTAAATTGTAAGACATAAACAAAAAGTATTCAACTCATATCTTTGTATTTTTTTAGTACAATATTGACATTTTTTATTTCATATTATATAATCAACAATATAGCAGCGACGATTTAGGTTTAGATTATGGCGTACCGAGTCGTCACGCCCTACATTCTCAGAATGGCATAAAAAAAGGAATGGTGAAGAAATGTTAACTGAATTTTTAAAACTTACGCATTATCATAAAACTAAAATTGATCTTGTATATTACGACAAAGTGGAAGATCTTTTTACTCCATCTCATATTCATAAAGAATTTGAAGTACTGATGGTTAAAAAAATTCCCCTTAAGGTAAACGTTCAAGGAGAAGAATTTATTTTAAATGAAGAGGACATTGTTATAATTAATCCGCAGGTTGTTCACAGCACGCTTGCAAAACTTAATCATATTCAATATCTCATTCAGTTTAACTTTCCGACTATTCTTGATGAAAAAGATGTTAAGAACATTTTTGCTTATAATTATAAAAAACCTTATATGATTTTTAGAAAAGGTGAAGAAAATTATGACGAACTTGCCTATTATGTAACAAATATCCACAAGTCAAATACTGACGATTTTTATTCCACCGACTATATCAAAGGATATTTCTATCAGTTATACGCTTTTTTCAGAAAAATTGGTTTTATGGAACCCCAGACTATTGATACCTCAAAAAAAGGTTATGACAAAATTCATAAGATTACAGAATATATTCACGAAAATTACACTAATGACATTACTTTAGAATCCTTAAGTCAGGAATTCTACATTAACCCGTCATATTTATGCAGATTATTTAAAGAAGTAACGAACTTAACTATTGTAGAATACTTAAATCAGATAAGGGTTAAGAACGCTGAACTTTTCTTAACTTCTACCGATAAATCTATTATGGAAATTTCTCAGCTTCTGGGATTTTCGTCGCAGACGTATTTTAACAGGGTATTTAAAAGCATTATGATGCTTACCCCATCCGAGTACAGAAAGCAACAGTTTGACAGAGATATCAAGTGGCTCAGAATAGAAACTAAGAAAACGAGCGCAAAGTAAATGCAAAATGCAAAGTGCAAAATGCAAAATGACATATAGGGTAGCGTTCAGGATGACATTGGGGAGGCAATTTCTTCGAAGTATATATGTAGGGTGCAGCCTTCAGGATGCACCGAATACAGTTCGTCGGTTTTTTTACACCTCATCCACCATCTGCGATGGTCCCCCTTCCCCTCAAGGGGAAGGCAGCCGTACCCTACAATATAATTCGTAATCGAATGTAAAATCACAATGGACGCAACGGGGTCTGTCCCTTTTACGTCCATTTTTCGGACGTTTTGGGGTCTGTCCCTTTTGCGTCCATTTTGTTTTATAATGAAAAAAACAGCTCAGAGAATTTCTCTGAGCCGTATTTTTTAGAAGTATTAAATGCATACCAAATTAAGCCACATTATTTGAATTTTCTTTTTCTTGCAGCTTCGGATTTTTTCTTTCTTTTTACACTTGGTTTAACGTAGTGTTCTCTCTTTTTAATTTCAGTTAACACTCCTGCTCTGGCACACTGTCTTTTAAATCTGCGAAGAGCATTATCTAAAGATTCGTTTTCTTTAATTCTGATTTCTGACATTTGTTTTCCCTCCCTCCGCTAAAGCAAATGCTTTGGGTGCATATACAGTTTGACCATATTATGCTTTCTTTATTATACATACTTTCTACATATTTGTCAATAAAATTTATAAAAAATATTAATTTTCTTTGTCGAATAATTTTTTTATACCCCTCTGCTCTTTTGACATTTTTTTCCAAATGATTGATGTATAATGTAATTAAGTTATTAAAAAGGAGCATATCATTATGGAATTACTTAAGAAAAATTTGTCGGTTTTTAAAAACTTTATAATGAGTTTTACTTTATCTTTATCGAAATATAAAAATATTGGGATTCTTTCGGTAATAGGTTTTTTAATAGGAAGAATAAATATTTTTTCTTCTCTTTCTCCTTTTTCACTTTCCTTTTTACTTGCTTCGGGAAACAATCCTATAGTCTTAATATTTACTCTTCTTGGTATAATTTCAACAAACACTATAAATGCACCTAAATATGTGCTGACTGTTTTTTTTGGTGTTACATTATCCACACTTATTAAGTGGATTTTCCCTAATATAAACAAAGATAAAGTAAATCCAACCATAAGTTTTATATCTTTATTTACATTCAGTTTATGTTTTACCTTGTTTAAAGATTATGTTATTTACGATATATTGCTTGTATTATTCGAGTCCATAATTTCCTTTTTGTCTTACTTTGTTTTAAAAAAGGGAATCATATCAATTTTAAAAATCAATGCAAAGAAATATTTTACTTTAGAGGAAATCACAACTTTTCTTATCATACTTACAATTTTGATTTCCGGTATAGGAGATATTTATATTTATGATATTATAAACTTAAAAAACGTCATTTCAGTATATATTGTTTTTCTGGGTGCATCGCTAAGTAATATAGGCATAGGTTCTCAAATTGCAGCATTTATGGGAATTGCAGCAGGTATCGGAAGCGACTATATGGGAGTTTTTATTGCTACATACTGTGTTAACGGACTTATAGCATCTACAATGTCAAAATACGGAAAGGTTATATCTGTTTTAGGCTTTACTCTTGGGAATGTATTTATGAACATACTTATGGGGTTTGAATATTATATGGTTATAAACTATCCTGAAATTTTAATTGCATCGTTTTTTTACATATTACTTCCCGATATTTTAATAAAAAGAATATTTTTAACAAACACTGAGTATGGTCTTAACAATGATTCAGCATCTACCATAAAAAAGATTGCCACAGTCAAACTGGACAGGCTTAGTTTTGCATTCAAAAAATTATCCGACACCATTTGTTCTACTCTTATAAAAAACGATAAATTAAAAGAGGATAACTCATCTGCTTTTTATGACGAAGTAGGCGAAAAAGTATGTAAAAAATGTGCATTAAGATTTTACTGTTGGCAAAAGGATTATGATACAACGAAAAAAGCCATGTCCCAGATAGTAAAAAAGATAAATTTAAAAGGGACTGCCAACCGTGATGATTTCCCTGATTATTTCAAAGGAAAATGCGTAAAAGTAAACGAAGTGCTTCAGGCGATTATTTCTCTTTATGAAATATACCGCCTTAATTCTATGTGGCAAAGTAAAATGAAAGAAAACGCAAAGATATATAAAGACCAGTTCTTAGAACTTTCAGATATTGTTGAGAATTTAAAGAATGAGATTGAAAAAAATCCATATTTTGATAAGAACTTATCCCTTGAAATTTCCTCTAAACTGGAAAACGACGGTATAAATATTAAAAACTTAAGTGTAATAAAAGACTGCAACGAAAACACTCAGATTGAACTTACGCTTTTCCCCTGTCAGAAAAAAGATAAATGTTACAAATTTATAGAACAAAGGCTATCTGAAATTCTTGATATTCCTTTTATAAAAATATCGGGAAAATGCTCATTTAAAGAGTGTGTTCTTAAATTCAAAGAATGTGAAAGTTATTCTCTTAAATCAAGTGTAAAACAATGCTCTAAAAACAAAAATGAAAAAAGCGGAGATAATTATTCAATAAAAACGCTTGACAACTCCTCAAGATACATCATTCTTTGTGACGGAAGCGGAAGCGGAGAAACAGCATCTTTCTATTCTAAAAATACTATTAAACTTTTAGAAGAATTTTTAAAAACAGGTTTTTCCAAATCGGCATCTGTTAAACTCATTAATTCCTCACTTATGTGCAATAAGGAAAACGATTATTTTTCTACCATAGATTTAAGTATTATGGACTTAAAAAATGCAGAACTTGAAATCTTAAAAAAAGGAGCCTGCCCTACTTATATAAAAAAAGCAAACGGTGAATTTTTAGTTATAAGAAACAACTCTTTTCCTGCAGGAATAATTGACGAAAAAAAAGAAATTCCGCAAAAAATTAAATTGTCGGAAAACGACTTAATAATTATGATAAGTGATGGGATTTATGATTCTCTTGACAAAGAAGACTGGATTATAGAAGCATTAAAAGCAATAAATTCAAATGACCCTGATGTTATTTCCGACCTTATATTAAAAATTGCACAAAGCACTGAAAACAGGGATAGAGATGATATGACAGTAATAGTAAGTAAATGTGTCAGCCAATGTATATAAATTGTAATTATGGAAATAATTACAATATAAGCAGATGCGTTAATATCCGAACTCGCCAAAACCTTTAAAATCCGGCTTTTTTGTCGTTGTCGCTTCCGATATACCTCGTATTATCGAAATCTTCCGTCTAAAAAAATCTCGAATTTAAAAGGTTTATGGTTCCTTGAATTTATTGTCTGGATTTTTTTGTTAATGTGAGGCAAAAACGGAACGAATATTAACATATTTGCGAGTATTTTAACGATGCAGTAGCGAAAAAATCCGACAAGAAACGAGTTTGGATACTAACGCATCTGCTTAAGGCACTCGGAAGTCGAACACCTTATGGTTTAAAATTAGAAATTTCGCTTTATACTGCACAAATTCCTGCGAACATACGAAAGTATAATTCTTGAAATTTCTTTGTCTAAAACAAAATTTCTCAATTTTAAACTCTTAGACCTTAAATGCAGGAAAATTTCTAAGATTTTCAATGCGAAGGACGATGTCAGGCCGTCGCCTTACGAGGACGCCAAGTTGAAAAGATTAAAATTTAACAAATTTAAGGCATAAGGTGTTCGGCTCCCGAGTGCCTAAGATAAAAAGGGTGTTTCAATGAATAAAGATAAAGATGTAATTATGATAAGTAATACCGATTCTGAATACATTGATAAGATTATTCTTATACTTAATGACAACAAAAAAAGAGTAGTTCCCGAAGAACTACTCATTAAACAGGCAGAAAAGATTATTTACGAATATGAAAACAAGAATAAAAAGAACAATTCATCATTTTTATTTAAGAAAATTCTTTTCTTTTTATGCTCTGCGCTTATTTCTGTTTTTACTTGTCTTGTAGGTATGCGCTTATTTTATTAAGATTGTTGTCAGTTAAAAAATTATCCGTATTATAAATAAATAACACATCTGAAATTCCATTTTCCTTAAGGTATTTTGGAATACTTAAATTATAATATCTTAAGTCAAATACGACTATTTCACTATAATGATTTGCTATAAATGGTATTATACTATGAGCATAAGAATCCTTTATAACCGCTAATTTTTTTCCATTTTCAAAAGTGAGTTTTCCCCCATCCGAAAAATTTGTCTTTATAGTTGTAATACCATGATTGCCGTCAAGATAATAAGTATATTTATCTTTGATGGCAATATTTTTTTCTTCATATAAAGAATCTGACTCTTTTATAAGGTCATAATTAACTTTATATGATACATTAAATTCAGGTTCATATTTTATAATTTTATCCCCTTTAAGATTTATAGTCGCCTTAGACCAGGTTGTGCCATAAAAATCATCGGAAACTGTTTTGATTTCAAAATCTTCCTTTGAATACGGAGTAATCCCCATTTTTTTCATTATATCAGAGTAAACGATAAAACTTCCGTTTGCCGTCTGGTGATGGTCGGTTTTATAATAGATATAATCATCTTTATTTTGATTTAAACTATCAGTCGGATTTATAAAATTTACGTTGTCTAGGTTTTCTTTAGCATATTCCATTAAATCCAACTGATAACTGTTATAAGAATACTTTGGAAGTTTCTCTTTTAAAACTTCATAGGCTGTAGGAATTAAAGCAAAACTTACATTTAAATCCTTTTCTTTAGCAAGTTTATTTATCGCATTTATGTTATTTGAAACAATATTTTTATCATAATTACTTTGATAAGTTTGAATTAAATAATCATCATGTGCAAAATATACGCCATTACTTTCTTTCTTAAAAGTTAGTTTTTCAAGATTACTCTTTAGCGACACGAAAAAATCCCTGAATGCAGTTTTATCGGTTATATGTTCTTCAAAATCTTTGGTATATCCCCCATCTACCAAAGAAGAAAAAGAAAATTCAGGCATTTTTTTTGCATACCTGTTTTCATTTTCTAAAAATTCTTTTTGAGGTACTGTTAAATTATAAACACTAAAGGATAAATAAATTATCCCGAATATAATTACAAATATCTTTTTCATAAATTCTCCTAATAAAATATTAAAATTTAAAATCTGAAGTATAAAAACGGATTATAACTTGAATCCACAATATACGCAAATGATATTATAAATCCTATAATACATAGTATAAAGGTTAAATACTTATTTACTTTTATCTTTTTAAACAAAGGTGTTGAAGAAATAACAAGTATTATAAATATCAAAAAGTAGGAAGAAAGATTATAAAGTGCGTTATTATTTATAAAAGGAACACCACTGCCAAACATACCGAAAATATAATCTATTCCATCATTTATAGAATCAAATGCAAAAAGCACCCAGCCTATTATTACAAAAAACAAAGTATATATATGAGATATAAATCCGGGCAATTTATCAAGAACTTTCTTTAAAAGGAATTTTTCTATAATAAGTAAAATTCCGTAATAAAGTCCCCATACAATAAAATTATAACTTGCTCCATGCCATAATCCTGTAGCAAACCAGACAATCAAAAGATTTAATATATTTTTAGATATTTTAACACGGTTTCCGCCAAGAGGTATATAAAGATACTCTTTAAACCATGTACCAAGTGAAATATGCCATCTTTGCCAAAATTCAGTTATCGATTTACTTATATACGGATAATTAAAGTTTTTCGGAAAAGTAAAACCAAATATTTTTCCTAAACCTATTGCCATATCAGAATACCCTGAAAAATCAAAATAAATCTGGAATGAGAATGCTAATATTCCTAGCCAGTAAAGAACGACTGACATCTCGCTTTTTGGAAGAACTTTAACAGTATCCCACAATAGTCCGATATTATTTGCAAGTAACACTTTTTTGGAAAGCCCGCATACAAATATTTTTATACCGTCATAAACTTTATCAAATGTTTCTTCTCTTTTATTAAGTTCCAAAGATATTTCGTGATAACGTACAATAGGTCCTGCAATAAGTTGCGGAAACATTGCCACGTAACAACCGAAATCTATTATATTTTTCTGAGCATTCGCTTTTTTTTGATACACATCAATAGAATAAGACATAGTCTGGAATGTGTAGAATGATATACCGATAGGAAGACTTAAATTAAGAAGAGGTATCGAAATATTAAAAACGCTGTTAAGGCTTGAGATAAAAAGATCTGAATATTTAAAAAATCCAAGTATAAGTAAATTAACTACAACAGATAAAACAAGGAAAAACTTTCTCTTACCCTGATTATTTTCATATTTCTCAATCATAAGACCGTTATAATAATCAAAAAATGTCGAAAATAGCATAATAGAAATATATAAAGGTTCTCCCCATGCATAGAAAATAAGGCTCACAACAAAAAGAGCAAGATTTCTTGCTCTTTTTGGCAGTATAAAATAGAGTACCAATGTTACAGGTAAAAAGTAAAGTAAAAACAGAACACTTGAGAATACCATATTTGCTCCTATTTTGTCAGTTCGTTAAATTTATTTAAAACTTTGTTAACCTGTGGTGCAATAATAAGTGCAGCATACTTACCGTTAGTTTTAATCACACCATTTTTAACCATTTCAAACTGGTCGGGAAGATATTGTTCCCATGTTTTATAAACCTGTTCCTTCCTTTTTGTTAAAAGGTCAACTGCTTTTGAAATTTCATTCTCGTTATTTACTTTTATTAAGATTATTTCATTTGCTTTTACACTTATCATTGTGCCATATATCAAAACATCTGCAAACTGCGATTTATCTATACCATAGATATCTTTATAAAAGTCGGGAGTTATTTCCTCCAGATTATGTTCGCCTTCAGGGATAACACCTACCATACCTGCCATAACCGAAGATAGAGAAGGCTCTTCCTTAGGAGAAGTAACAGGTGGCTTAACACTTGGTGATGGTTCTTTTGAAGAACTTGATTCATTTTTGTTATTTTGTTCTTTATTGTTTTCTTCTTTTTTATTTTCTTCTTTGTTTTCTTCAGTTTGGTCAGGAGATATATTTTCCTCTGCCCCTGAATTTTCAACAATCTCATTATTCGGCACGTCATTTTCTATTTCTTTAGAACAACCTGCAAATACTGATAGTATAACCATTAAACTTAAAATAAAACAAATTATTTTTTTCATTTTTTTCCACATCCTTTGTTTGTTTAGACAATATATACTTTTAAAAAGTTCCATTTTTTTAAATTTTTTTAAAAATGATGCAGAACTCATACGAGACCTGCATCATAGCCGTAGGAGTATCGAAATCCATACGCTTTAAACTTGTTAAATTTTAATCTTTTCAATTTGGCGTCCTCGCAAGGCACCAAAGCCTACCTTCGTCCTTCGCATCGAAAATCTTAGAAATTTCCCTGCGTTTAAGGTCAAAGAGTTTCAAAATGAAAAATTTTGTTTCAGATAAAGAAATTCCAAGGATAATACTTTGTATATTCGCAGGAATTTCTGCAGTATGAAACAAAATTTCCATTTTCAAACCGTATTGAGTTCAATACTCCTACGGCTAGCCGTCGGAGAGCTATCCGAACCCGCCTCTAACCCTTAAAAATCGGCTTTTTCGTTGTTGTCGCTTCCGATATACCTCGTATTATCGAAATCTTTCGCCTAGAAAAATCTCAATTTTTAAGGATTAGAGGTTCGAAGAATTTTCAAATTAGGAAATTTTTCGATAGAATGAGGCAAAAGGTGCAGGGAATATGCAATATTTTCAAAACTTTTAACGATATTATATCAAAAATTTACAATTTAAAAACGAGTTCGGATAACTTTCCGACGGCTATTCTTTATTACATTCTTTTTTTCTTTTTATATACATTTTTATTAAAACTATAAGAACAACAACTGTTATAAGAAGCACTGTTGCAAGAATAACAATTGTTCCTACAATAGACAACATATTTGTTGTAATAGCTTCAAATTCAACTTCCGATTTCGTGCCCGGAATAAGTACCCACTCTGCAGTTTTTTTGTCGTTTGAAAGTAACTTTGAATTAGTTTCTGTAATAAAACCTGAATCCATATTAACAATAAGTTTTAAACTTAAATGCGAAAAGATTTTTTGAAGTTCTTCACCCGAAATAGCCTGACCATTACCATCAGTAAGCGAGCCTAACTTTGCAAAAGATGTTAAATCAATGTCTGTATCAAGGTCATACTTATTGTATAAAAAGCCTCTCTCATAATCAAAACTATCAAGAATTTCATCACTTATATCTATATTATACTCATTTTCTAAAATTTCATCCAAACCTTCAGGTCTGATATTTTCTTTTGAAAAGGAAAATCCTTTCATTCCGTTTTCATTTATATCTTCTACTATAAAATCCTTATAAATAAGTTCATTCTTAATATTGTCTATCGCCTCGTTATCATAAGAAAATTCTTTATCGCTGTATAATACCGAAACGTTTACATCCATCTTCCCATTCTCTTTTAAATTAAGTGAACATGTTAAATTAACACATCCTGTTAAAAGACATACTATAAGTGTTAGTAATATTACTGAAATTATCTTTTTTATTTTCATATGTTCTCCTCCGCATACTTGGAAATAATTCCTTTTTTACTTTGGTAATAAAACTATTCTATCATAAAAAAGAAAAAATTTCAATATAAAATTGCCTTTTTATTCTATTTTTCCCTTTCCCAAATATTCAGAAACCTTTTTTTCCAGGTTAGAAAGCCGTATAGAAAGTTTATTTATTTCTATTCCCATTTTATAAAAAGGTGTATCTTCTTTTTTAATTTCTCTCCCCATTACCTTTACACTGTTTTTGAAATTATATAAATCTTTATAAAGTATAAGTTCAGGTCTTCCGCTTTCCAATGTGCCAAATAAAGCCTCTGCTTTTTTCTCCTTATCTCTTACAGACAACGGGAATGACCTTATTTCTCCGTCACAAAAAAAGTTATACTGCGGAGAAAAGGAAATCTCGTTTATATCAGTCTTTCTTCCGAATGTAAAGTTGTAACGCTTTACAACTATCCACAGGTTTTTATTTTCTATCATCATTACTATTTCGTCAAACAAGTCTATAAAATCGAGTGGATAATCTTCATAGATAAAACCATCATCGTTTTGTTTTAATAACTTTAAAAAATACTTATTATTTTTTAAATATACAATATAAAAATTATCAGAAAAATCGTTTATTATATGTACTATCTGCCCCTCGTCTATTTTTTCATACTCTGTAAAATCTTTTTTTGACCATCTGTAATTTTTATAACCAAACTCATTTTCTTTATTATAGAAAAAAATTCTGTCAAAACTTTCGTTTACAAAAGAAAAATATGTTTTATTAATAACATAATCGACTGCAAGAGGCGGTTCATTCTCGTTATCTACCAATTGAAAACATAAAATGTTATTATTGTTATATTCTATAATATAACTTAGTCCCAGCCAGTTGCCGTGAAGTTTTAATTTGAAATATTTATCATAATATACCTGACTTTTATTATTAAGAAGAGTTGTTTTTATATAATTTTCACCATCTTCCTTTATAAAAACAATACTACCCTCTTTGTTCTGGCATACTATACCGACTTTTCCAAACCCTAAATCCTCTACCGCAAAATCCTTAACTCCGTCTTCATATATAACTTTATATTTATATGATTTTGACGACAAATCTTTTACACATATTCCGCCGTTTTCAAAGAAATAAAGAGTTCTTTCGTCTAAAGTTTTTATAATATAATCATACATATAATCACCTGTAAGATTATATGCTTTAATTTTAAAATATATGTTACCTCACCTCATTTGCAAAGCAAATATATCGGGTTTTGAGAGAAACGAAAAACATATCGAATTTGTCGCAAGACAAATATATCGAGTTGGCATTTATGCCAATATATCGACAAAAAAGTCTGCCTAAAGCAGACTTTTTTATATTAGCGAATATTTTAATTTTCAATTGTTGTGAAGAGAATATTATATCCAGTAGAAGCACCTTCAACATGTATATTTGAACAACCATATTCAATATAAATAACTTGATTATCTGTTTTTAATGTTAATAATTGTTGAGAATCAGAAACTTTTCTGTTATCAATAACATTTAATCCATATTTTTCAACAATATTAGTAGGAATACCATCTAAAGGTTCAGGCATACCGAAAGAAACTTTGTTATTTTCATCAAAGAAGACATACTTTTTAGTCCATTCAGTATCTGGTGCAACATAAGAATAGCCAGACAAAGTATAATAATCATTCATCATTGTCCATATACGCTGTCCAGTTTCTCCAAGAAATGAATTTAAAAACAATAATGTATTTTTATCGTGTCCTTTATTTGAAATTTCATTTCGTTTCCAACCATATTGTTTTGAACCAGGATAATATCCTTCATAAGGTCTTTCATCAATAAAATACATTTTTGTAACATCTACCACAGGAAATCCATTGATTATAGAATAATAAGTTTTAGAAACATCTACATATTCATATCCCCATAAACCATCATCTAACAATTCATTCTCATTATTTCTTTTACCAAAATTTGTAACCCTATTAAGCGTTGAAAATTCAGGAAAATAAAGTCCGTAATCAAAAACAACTTTTTCTCCAACCTTATCGGTATAAAACCTAGAATAAACTTCTAAATTTTCATCAATAGTTTTATTTTCATCAATTTTATACTCTTCATCATCACATTCAATAATTATATTGTTTGCTGTCCATCTGTAAGGGAAAACATCAATCATTTTTGTTCCTTCGAATCTACCATGACTTGCATCAACAATTATGATATCATCATATCCTTTTCGACAAGGATATTCAACATCATTTACAACAATTGTATCAGGATATTTTTCTTTATCATATTCATAAGCAATTCTTTTTACAGGGTCATAAACAGGATTTTCAGAATTTAAATTAAAATCAATTGTTTGTTTGCCGATGAATTTATATATAACCTTAGATGCAAGGTCAGGTTTATCTTCCCATGTAACATCGTAGCCTAACGCATATCCGACAAATCTTGCAGGAATAACCATTCTGCCATTGACTGTTTTTGCGGATACATCCATTTCTCTTGCAGCAGAAAATACCTGCAAACCGTTTTCGTCAGTTAAATTGATAGTTATTTCTTTTTTACCTATTACAAGCACGGCACCTGCTATGCAGTTAACATACTCTTTATCCTGATAGGTTATTTTATCACACAGCCTGTTTATTGTTACTGTTTGGGTACTATCGTCCCAAAGGACTTTAGCCCCCATCTTTTCAGCAACCGCTCTTACGGGAACCAATGTTCTGTTTTCTTCAACAAATGGTCTTACATCTGTATATCCAATATAAGAATCATCAACAAAAACATTTATGTTTTTCTGATATTCAACAGCAGATACATTAAAAAAACATACGATTAGCATAAGAACTACTGTTGTAATAACGCATAGAATCCTTTTCATAACATTCCTCACTTAAATTTTATCTTGCTTAGTAACTTAAATTAATTGCGACACATAAGGTTTAGATGCAGTCAATTTCAAAAGAGAATTCGTGTCGTGTTAGGAACAAAAATCATCTTTTAAATTTATTTATCCATTCTAAAATCTCGTCGTATTTCATATCTCCCGAAGCAACCGATAAACCAAAATCTACAACATCTTCATTT